>NZ_KQ948351.1:819508-899350 GCF_001514055.1 Streptomyces corchorusii
ACGACCTTCGACCGCAAGCGGGAGAAGGCCCTCACCGACGCCGTCACCAAGGCCCGCAAGCAGGCCCGGCGGGACAACCCGGCGGCGGCGAAGGACGGCCACTACGGCGCCGCCTCGGTGGCCGCGGACGGCCGGATCCTCGCCGTCTACGGCGGCCCCGACCACCGTACCCAGGGCTACAACGAGTCCAACGCGACCACCGTCCCGGCCGGCACCGCGTTCACGCCGTTCGTCTACGCCGCCGGGCTCGAACACGGCGTGCACAAGACGCGCGGCGGACCCGCCACCCCCGTCACCCCCGACAGCGTCTACGACGGCGACGACGGGGTGCCCGTCACCACCCCCGAGGGGCCGTACTGGGACCGCAGCGGCAAGAAGGTCACCGCGCACAACGACGGCGGCCGGTCGTACGGGGACATCAGCCTGCGCGAGGCCATGGCCCGCTCCGTGAACACGCCGTTCATGCAGCTGGGCATGGACACCGGCCTGGACAAGGTGCGCCAGACCGCCGTGGCGTCCGGGCTGCTGTCCTCCAGCATCGGCCCCCGGGTCCCGGCCCTGTCGATGGGGAACTCCACCCCCAGCGCGATCCGGATGGCCGGCGGCTACGCCACCTTCGCCGCCGGCGGCAACCACACCGAGCCGTACTCGGTGCGCCGGATCACCCGCAACGGCTCCCCGGTCGCCCTGGCCACCCCGCGCCCCAAGCGCGCGGTCGGCGCCAAGGTGGCCGAGGAGGTCACGCAGGCGCTCACCGACTCCTTCCGCACCGCCCATCCGGAGGCGGCGGCCGGCCGGGCCGGGGTGTCCGGGAAGGCCGGCACCACCGACAAGGACACCGCCGCCTGGTACGTCGGCACCGCCGACTCCGTGTCCACCGCGATCGTCGTCTACCGGATCGACCTGGCCAAGTCCCTGGAGCCACTGCCGCTCAAGGGCCTGGCCGGCTCGTCCGCCCACAGCGTCCCGTATGCCCTCTGGTCGGCAGCGACGGGTCTCGGCTGAGCCGGGGCCCGTACCCCCTCCCCTTCCGCAGAATGAGCCGCGCATGCCCCGCAAGATGTCGTCGTCAGGCCGCCGCCGAGCCCCCCGCAGCCGCAGTGCGCCCCGCGCCACCCGGCCGCAGGTCCTGACGCTGGCCGCCCTCCTCGTCGTCGCCTCGCTGGTCGCCGGGTTCCTGGCGCTGTCCGGCACGGACGGCAACAGCACACCGGCCGCCGCGGCCGGCAAGAGGCAGAAGAGCGCGCCGAAGGCCAGTCCGACCCCGGAGTGGGACGGCAGGACCAAGGTGCTGGGGGACGGCTCCACCTCCTACACCGGGCCGCAGAAGGGGCAGTTGAAGCCGGTGCCGCTCAAGCCCGGTGAGAAGCCGCCGCAGTTCGTGGTCTTCTCCTGGGACGGTGCGCTGGAGGGCAGCGACCACTTGTTCTCGCACTACCGGGAGCTGGCCAAGGAGTACAACGCCCACATGACCTTCTTCCTCACCGGCATCTACCTGCTGCCCAAGAGCAAGAAGTCCCTGTACCACGGCCCCATGCACTCCCCGGGCGACGCGGCCATCGACTACGCCACCGACGACCACATCCGCGCCACGGTGGAGCAGCTGGGCAAGGCGTACGAGGACGGCAACGAGATCGGCACCCACTTCAACGGCCACTTCTGCGGCGCCAAGGGCGGCGGCGACTGGAGCGTCGAGGAGTGGAAGAGCGAGATCGACCAGTTCTACTCCTTCGTGGAGCACTGGAAGACCAACACCGGCTTCAAGGACCTCGCGCCGCTGCCCTTCGACTTCAAGAAGGAGGTCACCGGCGGCCGGGCGCCCTGCCTGGAGGGCCAGCCGAACCTGCTGAAGGCCATGAAGAGCTACGGCTGGCGCTACGACGCCAGTTCACCGGGCGACTTCCAGATATGGCCCTCGAAGAAGAAGGGCATATGGGACTTCCCGCTCCAGATGCTGCCGTACGAGAGCGGCAAGTACCAGGGCCTGTCCATGGACTTCAACTTCCTCTACAACCAGTCCGAGGGTGAGACCCAGGGCGACCCGGCCAAGTTCCCCCAGTGGCAGCAGCAGACCGTCGACTCCTACATGGCCGGCTTCAACCGGGTGTACTACGGCAGCCGGGCCCCGCTGTTCATCGGCAACCACTTCGAGGACTGGAACGGCGGCATCTACATGAAGTCCATCGACCAGGTGGTCAAGAACGTCTGCACCAAGGAGGGCGTCAAGTGCGTGTCCTTCAAGGAGCTGGCCGACTGGCTCGACGCGCAGAAGCCGCAGACCCTGGCCGCCCTGCGCAGCCTCGACCCGGCCCAGTCGCCCGACTGGTCCACGGTCGTCAAGTGACGGGCGCGCACTGGGGATTCCACTTGTGCAACCCCCTTCACAACCGACGCACACGGCGTGCGAAGATGCCCCTCGCCCGGTAGGTGTACCGGCGTAGAGGGGAACATCATTGAAATCTAGAAGACTGAGCCGTGGGCGGCGCCGCACGGCCATAGTCACCGCCGCGGCCGCCTCGGTGGTCGCCGGCGTGGCCCTGGTGCCCAACTGGAGCGCGGGCGCGGCGGTGACCGACGACCCGACGGTGGACGCGGCGACCAAGGCGACCTTCCAGCGGCTGGCCGACGCGGTCTTCACCGACCGCACGCAGGCCCTCGTGGAGGGCGCCGGGAAGGCGGAGACCCGGCACACGTCCGGCTTCTCCGGTTCCGTGCGCCTGTCCGGCGGGCAGACCCGCCAGGAGAAGTCCGCGCTGGACGAGCTGCGCGACCGCCGCGGCCGGCTGGCCCGGCTGGGCGAGACGTACCGCGCGGGCAGCACCAAGGTCACGCTCGACGCGACCCGGGTGAAGGGCCGGCACGCCAAGGTCGCCGTCACCGAGACCACGTCGCTGACCTACGGCGAGGCCACCGCCAAGGGGCCGAAGTCGACCGGCTTCCAGGCCCACCACGAGCTGACCTTCCAGGCCGACCGGCACGGCACCTGGCAGCTCACCGGCATCCGGGACACCGACGAGGGCTACCTCGCGGTGAACCAGGTCGCCAAGCCCGCCGTCACCTCGGTGAAGACCGCCACCGCGGACGACGGCCCGCCCTCCGCGGCCCGCGCCGCCACCACCTGGCCCGCACCGGTCAACAAGAAGGACTTCTCCGCGACCGGCTACGACTACAAGGCCATGGTCGCGTACGCGCAGAAGTACTGGAACAAGTACAACCCGGCCTACCCGGACTTCAACGGGCAGGGGGCCGGCGGCGACTGCACCAACTTCGTCAGCCAGGTCCTGAAGGCCGGCGGCTGGAAGCACGTGCCCGGCTACACGTACGACTGGAAGAAGTGGTTCGGCACCGCCGACATCCAGTCGGACTCGTTCGTCGGCGTCAACGAGTTCTCCTGGTTCGCCCTGTCCTCGAAGCGCGCCACCAGCCTCGCCAACGTCTACCAGATGGACCTCGGCGACGTGCTCCAGATGGACTTCAACCGGGACGGGTCCAAGGACCACTCGATGATCGTCACGTACCGGGACAGCCGGGGCGTGCCGTACGTGAGCTACCACTCGACCAACACGTACAACCGGTCGGTGGCCAGCCTCGTCGCCTCGTACCCGAACGCGGCGTTCTACGCCTACAGGACCTGACCCGGTCCAGGCTGCCGCGGGCCCCGCTGCTCCTGCACCTCCCGCTGTCCGTCCCGCGGGCGCCGCTCCTGCCGCGTCGGCTGCTCGGGCGGCGTCCGCTGTTCCTGCGGGGAGGCGTCGGGGTGGCGGGCCCGCCAGTAGGGGTTGTCGTGCGGCAGGTTGTGACCGACCCGGCCGTACATGCCGAAGGTCATCAGCAGCAGGCCCACGATGAAGCTGAAGAACACGTTCTGGATCTTGAACGCCAGGAAGTTGCTGTCGGTGTCCAGCAGGCCGAGGAACAGGAAGCCGTTCAGCAGGAACAGCACGCCGAGGACCATGTTCAGGGTCGACGCGAGGTTCCCGCCGATCACCATGCCGACCAGCAGCACGGCGCCGATGCAGATCGACAGCACACTCAGCGAGCCGTTGGAGTTCAGCCCGGCGACCGTGTTGCCGCCGGTGTCGAAGAAGCCGATGTGGTTGAGCAGGCCCAGAATGCCGAAGGCGACCAGGAATCCGCCGATGAGGCCGGCACCGATCCGGTAGACCTGGTTGAGCCGGTGGTCGACGGGCAGGTGGTCGTCCAGCCGGGGCCGTCGTTCCTCGGCCTTCCTCGTGTGCACCGCGTGTGTGGCCATGTCCGCCTCCCTCGGGCGCTAGCGGAGGCCATCCGTCCTCTTAATATCCGCTGCCGCACGGCACCCGGCAACACACACGTCAGTGCCCGGCGCCGCGCTCCTCGCGGATCTGCGCCACCACCCGCGCCACCGTCTGCCGCACCCCTTCCGTCTCGGTGAGGAAGTGCCAGTAGTCCGGGTGCCGTCCCTCCAGGGCGCCGATCGCCCGCTCCAGCCGGGCCACCGCGTCGTCCAGCGGCCGGGCGTGCCGCGGATCGGGGGTCGTACGGCCCGTCATGGCCAGCCGCTGGGCGTCCCGGATCGCGAACCGGGTCCGCTCGATCTCCGCCTGCGGATCCTTCTGCACCGCGTTCAGCCTGCCCAGCCGGTCACCGGCGGCCGACACCGCCTCGTCGGTGGCGTTCAGCAGGGCGCGCACGGTCGACAGCAGCGAGGTCGCGTCCGCCCAGTGCTGGGCGTCCCGCGCCGCCTGCGCCTCCCGGAGCTTCAGCTCGGCCTGCCGTACGTTCTCCGCGGCCTGCTCCGGCACATGCTGGAGGTCCTGCCAGCAGGCGGCGGTGAAGCGGCGGCGCAGCTCGCTCAGCACCGGCTCCACCTGCCCGGCCCGCGTGGTCAGCGCCTGGGCCCTGGTGCGCAGGCTGACCAGCCGGTGGTCGGTCTCGGCCGCCCGCTCCGGCAGCCGCTCCGCCTCCGCCAGGATCGCCCCGGCCTCCCGCTGCACCCGCTCGGCCCGCTCCAGCGTCGCCTGCACCCCGTGCCGCCCGGCGCCCTGGTTCAGCTTGGTCAGCTCCGGCGACAGGGCCGCCAGCCGCGCGGCCAGTTCGTCGGCCCGCAGGTTCCGCTGCCGTACGGCGTCCAGGGCGTTGCTCGCCGCCAGCAGTGACTGCCGGGCCCGCTCCACGGCGGGCGCCAGCCGGGCCAGCTGCGTCTCCGCCTTGCCCAGCAGCGGCTCCAGCGAGCTCCCGAACCGGTCCAGCTCCTGCCGGACCCGGTCCAGCTCGTCCTTGGCCGCGGTCAGCTCGGTCCGCGCCCGCGCCGCCGTGCCGGCCTCCAGATCGTGCCGGTCCAGGTCGTGGGCGTCCACGGCCTGGATGTAGCGTCGGCTGGCCTCGTCGATCCGGCGTCCGAGCGCCTCGAAGTCGGACACGGCCCGCCGGGCGGCGGGGGAGTCGTCCACCGCCGAGATGGTCTCCACCGAGATCCGCAGATCCCGCTGCGCGGTGTCGAGTTCGTAGAACGCCGTCGCCGCCGCGTCCTTCGCGGCCTGCGCGTCGGCCCGGTGGCTCTCCGCCCGCCCGCCGAACCAGCGCCGGGTGCCGCCGCCGGCGAAGGCCGCGGGCAGCACGAGCGCGGCCAGCACCGGCAGGCCGAGAGTCGCGAGGGCGTCCCGCAGCGGGGAGGGGCCGCGCCGGGCGCGTGCGGGGGACGGCGGCGGGTACGGCTGGCTGGCTGGCGTGCCCGGTGTCGCCGTCACATCCCTCTCCCGTGCTGTGGTCCGCCCTGGGTGGTGTCATTCTCCCACCCGTTGAAGACGAACACACGGGCCGGTCAGTTCGCCGTGCGCACCGTGACCTTCCCGTCCTGGGTGTGCGCCGACACCCGGTGCGGGCTGCTGTCGTCGCGGGGCACGGACACCGTCACCGACCCGTCGTCGGCCCCCGCCGACACCCGGTAGGCGCCCTTGGGCAGGCCCACCGTCACCGATCCGTCGTCGCTGCGGACGTCGACCAGGTCCGGCGGGCCGGTCAGCTCGACGTCCACGGAGCCGTCGCTGGTGGCGGCCTTCACCCGGCGCGAGGAGACCACCGCGCGCACCGAGCCGTCGTCGGCACGCAGGTCCAGCGGGCCGCTGGTGTCGGTGACGCGCACGGCGCCGTCGCTGACGTGGATGCTGACCGCGTCCCGGAACCCGGAGGCCCGCACGGCGCCGTCCTCGTTCACGACCGTGACGCCGACCCCGCGCGGCACCTCGATCCGGTGCCGGGCCGAGCAGTCGGCGATGAGGCCGGAGCAGTGCACCCGCAGCACGAGCCGGTCGCCGTCCATGGACCACCGCACCTCGGGTTCGCCGCCGGCGACCACGGACCCCTCGAACCAGCGGGTCACCCCGACGGTGCCGGCCTTCTGCCCCGGAGCGGCGACGATCTCCAGCGCCGAGTCGTCGGAGTCGACGGTGAGGGTACGGCCGTGCAGTGCGAAGGACCGGTGATCCGGATGGGCGTCGTCGCCGGCGGAGGCGCCACAGGCGGTGAGCCCCGCGAGGAGCGCACCGGCGAGCACGGCCGGCCGGGCGGCGCGGAACGAGAGCGAACGGACCATGTGATGTCTCCCCCTGAACCGGCTCCGCGGCGTGAACCGGTCTGATTCCGGCGCGCGGGACCCGGCGCCGGGGTGCTTCGGTCCCCGCCGACGCTAGGGCCCGCGGGCCCGCCCCGACGATCCGGCGGCCTCCCGGAACGGGGGTGGGGTTAACCCCCCTGTCGGGTTTGCAGGGCAGCCGCTCGGGCAAGGTAGGCTGTCGGCCTGTCCCGGGTGCGTAGCTCAGGGGTAGAGCGCCTGCCTTACAAGCAGGATGTCGGCGGTTCGAAACCGTCCGCGCCCACCGGTCCGGCCCCTCGGAGCAGCCTCCGAGGGGCCGTTTCCTTGCCCTATTCCCCTTCCGCCGCCGTCTCGTGGACGTGCTTCAGCCGGGAGCGGGCCTCCACGCGGTCCGCCGCCGCGACCTCGGCCCAGAAGCGGTGCGTGCTGACGAAGACCGTGAGCTCGTGCTCGCGCCGCCGCAGCTTCTCCACCTCGGCCTGCTCGTCCTCGGTCCAGCCCGGGGACGCGGGCCGCTCCACCTTGCGCCAGCCGGTGTCGTCACTGAAGCCGTCCATCGGCTCGACCGACCAGGGCAGCCGCTTGAGCAGGGCCGAAAGCTCGGCCCGGACCTGATGCAGCTCCTCCTGGCCGGCGAGGAGGTCACTGGGGAATTCATAGGTCGTAGCCACGCGGCAATGCTACGCCTGTTCGATTTACGAGGGCGAGGCCGTCCATGGGGTCAGGGGGGAGGTTCAGCCGAACGGGTGGCGCGGGGCGCCCGGTGTCCGGCGAGCGCGTGATCGCCGACCGCCCCTGCCCCTGGGCTCCCCGGCGGGGCCGGGGCGGTCGGCGCCGGATCAGGAGGCGGGGTCCCGCAGCTCCCGGACCAGCCGTGCCGTCACCGGCACCGGTACCCCGTGCCGCTCGGCCGCGCGCAGCAACGCCCCGCCGATCGCGTCGAGTTCGAGTGGGCGGCCCGCCTCGGCGTCGCGCTGCATGGACGACTTGGCGGCGGGCGGGAAGGCGTCGTACCGGGCCAGGGCCCGGGCCGGGTCGGCCGGGGCGCCGCAGGCACGGCCGACCGCGGTGGTCTCCGCGACCAGCGCCTGGAGTTCGTCCCGGTGGCGGGTGCGGGCGACGCCGAGCGGGACGCCGTACCGGGTGGTGAGCAGGGCGAACGGGGCGAGGAACGCCATCTTGGCCCACAGGGCCGCCGCCTCGTCCCCGGCCACGCTGGTGGTCGTACCGCAGGCGGTCAGGTGGGCGGCCAGCGCGTCGAGCCGGGCGCGGGGTACGGCGTCCCCGGCGAGGTCGATCTCCGTGAACGGGCTGCCGTGCTCGATCACGCCCGGGGCGATCCGGGTGGACTCCACGCGGATCACGGCCGGGGCGACCCGGTCGGGACGGTAGCGGGCGCGCAGGGTCCCGGGGTGTTCGACGCCGTTCAGCAGCGGGACGACCAGGGCGTCGCCGAGGACGGCGGGCGGGACCCGGGTCAGGGCGGCGCCGAGCGCGGTGTGCTTCACGGTGACCAGGCAGGCGTCCACCGGCTCGCGCAGTTCGGTGTCCGCCTCGACGGCGGCCGTGAAGTCGCCGAACTGCGGGCTGCGGACCGTGATGCCGGTAGCGCGCAGGGCGTCGGCCGTGGCCTCGCCGGCCAGGCAGATCACGCGGTGCCCGGAGCGGGACAGCAGGGCGGCGAGCAGGCCGCCGGTGCCGCCGGGGCCGAGGACGGCCACAGTGAGGGGGTGCGTCATGACGTTGTCCTCTCGACGGTCGGCCCCGGGTGTCGGTGGCCGCCTTCGCGCAGATCATCGCAGTGCACGGCGGGCTGCGCGAGACTGGGCGCATGTGCCGGAGCATCAAGACGCTGCGTCCGCCCGTGCTGCCCGGTGAGGCCACGGACGAGGACATCCACGCGGCCGCGTTGCAGTACGTGCGGAAGGTCTCGGGCTTCCGGGCCCCCGCCGCCCACAACCGCGAGGCCTTCGACAAGGCGGTGCGAGCGGTGGCGCGGGCCACGGCGGAGCTGCTCGGGGAGCTGGAGGTGCGGGGGCAGTCGGTGCGGCGAGGGGGGTAGCGCCCCGAAGGGTGCCGGGGTCGCGGCGGCCGGCCGGTGGCGCCGGCCGCCCGTCCGTCGGCGTGCCCGGTGTGTGATCCCGCTCATGGAGGCGCGGCCCCGGAGCCCGGTCCGCGGCGCACGGCGGAGGCGTTGCCGAAGGGGCTGCCGACCGCGCGCCGGGGACGGTTATGAGACAGGTGGGCTGGACGTGGCCGGGGCGGCCGTACGGCGTGACGGCCCGTCAAAGGTGCGCATGTGTAGCGATGTTGGCTTCCGGGAAGCTCGCGGAAGACGTGCCCTCTGTGCCCGTGGCGGTCGCCCGCCCAGGGGGGACCCGGTCACGCCGTCGGACGCCGACGCGGTGGCGCGGACCGTGCCGCGGGGCGCGGTGCCCGGCGCCGGGCCGCGAGCGGGGGCGCCGCCGTGGCCGAATGTTGAACTTGCAAGTATTCATTAGGCGCCCCTAACCTAGGTCACCTGTTCGGTACCGCCGCCCCACGACCGGCCTTCGTCCCCGGCCGGCCCGACCGTCACCGAAGAGGAGACGTCCCCATGTCCGCACGCCTCAATTCCGCTCAGCCCTATGTGATCGGGCTCTTCCGCATCGTCTTCGGCCTGCTCTTCGCCGTGCACGGCGCCGCCTCCCTGTTCGGCGTCCTCGGCGGCGCCGCCGGCACCGACGGCGGCACCATCGCGACCGGCACCTGGCCCGGCTGGTACGCGGCCGTGATCCAACTGGTCGCCGGCGCCCTGGTGACGCTCGGCCTCGGCACCCGCGGTGCCGCGCTGATCGCCTCCGGCTCGATGGCGTACGCCTACTTCGACGTCCACCAGCAGGCCGCCCTGTGGCCCATACAGAACGGCGGCGAGCTGTCGGCCCTGTTCTGCTGGGCGTTCTTCCTGCTCGTCTTCACCGGCTCCGGCGCCTTCGGCCTGGACCGGCTCCTCGTCCGCCGCGCGGCGGAGGACGGCGAGCGCGCGCCGGAGCAGTCCCCGGTGGCCGCCTGACGGCCCGGCCGGCGGGCCGTGTGACGGCCCGCCGCCCGTTGAACCGTCCGTGATCGTCCCGCTAGCCCCCCGCGCACCTTCTGTCACACCCCCGGCGTACGCTGTATGGCTGTCAACGGGGGAGTGTCGGGAGTCGTGGTGTTCGAGAGCGTGGGGTCGCTGGCGGCCGGGCCGTGGATCTATGCCGTGGTGGCCGTGTCGGTCCTGCTCGACGTGTTCCTGCCCGTCCTGCCCAGCGGGGTGCTCGTCATCACGGCCGGCACGGCGGCGGCGGCCGGTTCGGGCGCGGCGGGCCAGGTCCCGCACGAGGTGCCGGACATCCTGGCCCTGATCCTGTCCGCCACGACCGCCTCCGTCCTCGGCGACCTGGTGGCGTACCGGCTGGCCTGGCGCGGCGGGGAGCGGCTGGACCGGGCGATAGCCCGCTCCCGGCGGCTGACCACCGCGCAGGAACGCCTCGGTGACGCCCTGTCCCGCGGCGGCGGCGCGCTGGTCGTCCTCGCCCGCTTCGCCCCCGCCGGCCGCTCGGTCGTCTCCTTCTGCGCCGGTGCCGCCCACCGCCGGGTGCGCGACTTCCTGCCCTGGTCCGCCCTGGCCGGCCTGTCCTGGGCCGCCTACAGCGTGGCCCTCGGCTACTACGGCGCCCAGTGGCTGGGCGCGACCTGGCTGGCCACGGGCGTCTCGGTGGCGGCCCTGTTCGGCGCGGGCGCGGCAGCGGCCTTCCTGATGCGCCGCCGCCCCGTTTCCTGAGCGCCCCGGCTCAGCAGCCGGCCAGGTAGTTCGTCAGCGCGCTCTTCTCGGCGGAGTCGACCGAGAGGTTGTAGTAGTACTTCACCTGCACCCACGCCCGCACGTACGTGCACAGGTAGGCCGACCGGGACGGCACCCACGTGGCCGGGTCCTGGTCGCCCTTGGCCTGGTTGACGTTGTCGGTGACGGCGATCAGCTGGGGCCGGGTGAGGTCGTTCGCGAACGCCTGCCGCTGCGCGGTCGTCCACTTGCTCGCGCCGGAGTCCCACGCCTCGGCCAGCGGCACGAGGTGGTCGATGTCGAGGTCGGCGGCTGCGGTCCAGGTGGCGCCGTCGTAGGGGGAGTACCAGCTGCCGCTGGTCGCGGCGCAGGAGGAGTCGGTCACGACGTTCGAGCCGTCCCGCTTGAGGACCGTCTCGCGGGTGTTGCAGGCGCCGCTGATGGTGATCCAGTGCGGGAAGAGGTCACGGCTGTAGCCGGTGCGGTTCTCGGTGGCCACGGTGAGCTGGGAGAGGTAGCTGCGGGCGGTGGCGCCGCTGACCGGCGTGGGGAGGGCCGCGGAGGCGTTCGGGGAGTTGAACAGGGCGACGGAGGCTATCAGGCCGGTGAGGGCCGCGAGTATGCTCGTCCGTCGACGCGCGTAGAACTTCGGCATGCGTGAACTCCCTTGTGGGGTGGCGGTGTTGGAGCGCGAGCGAGGGAATGCTCGCGGGGCGGAGTTGCCGGGGGGTGAGCGCTCGGTAAGAAGTTAGTGACGTGCGCATGTCACGACAAGGTTGACGGCGGAACTTTCACATCCCTTACGATGGGAAGCGCAGAAGGGGAGTAGCTCTTCGCCGGACCGTCGACATACTGCTCAGCGAGCCTGAGCCGGCGCCCGGAGGCGGACCGTGTTTCACCGGGTCCGCCAGCGAGACCTTCGGCAAGCAGTGCACGCCCGTGCCCCCCGGCGCGGGCGCCGAGTGCGCTGCCGTGCCGAGGTGTCATCGCATGACGTACCGCACTCTCGGCGGGGCAGCCCGACCGATTGAGGAACCTTGATCAGCATCACCGTGACGGCGCTCGTCTTCGGCGTCATCTTCCTCGCCGAACTGCCGGACAAGACCGCGCTCGCCGGCCTCGTCCTCGGCACCCGCTACCGCGCCTCGTACGTCTTCGCGGGCGTCGCCGCCGCCTTCCTGCTGCACGTCGTGCTCGCCGTCGCGGCCGGCAGCGTGCTGACCCTGCTGCCGCAGCAGATCGTGCACGCCGTCACCGGCGTCCTCTTCCTCGGCGGGGCCGCGATGCTCCTGCTGAAGAAGGGCGAGGAGGACGAAGAGGTCAAGAAGCCCGCCGACCAGTCGTTCTGGAAGGTCGCGGGGACCGGCTTCATGCTCATCCTGGTCGCCGAGTTCGGCGATCTCACCCAGATCATGACCGCCAACCTGGCCGCCCGCTACGACGACCCGATCTCCGTCGGCCTCGGCGCGGTGCTGGGCCTGTGGGCCGTCGCCGGACTCGGCATCGTCGGCGGCAAGGCCCTGATGAAGCGGGTGCCGCTGCGGCTGATCACGCAGATCGCGGCGCTGCTGATGCTGGCGCTCGGCGTGTGGAGCCTGTGGGAGGCCGTGCGCGGCTGACCGGGACGGCCCGGCCGTGCGGTCGGTCCGGGCCGAACGCCGGGTGACTGCCCGCCGGGGGTGGTGGCGGGAACGCGGGCTGGTTTTGTACCGTGGAGAAACAAAGTGGCTCCCGCCCGTTTTCCCTGACCGGCGGGCGGGGCCGCCTTGTCCCACCCGACGTCCCCCCGACCCGGGTCCTCCCGTTCCTGGAGCTGCCGATGCCGGCCACCGCCACACCCGTCGTCCTCACCGCCCGCGCCCTCCTGCTCGACATGGACGGCACCCTCGTCAACTCGGACGCCGTGGTCGAGCGCATCTGGCGGCGCTGGGCCGAGCGGCACGGGCTGGACGGCGACGAGGTGATGAAGGTCGTGCACGGCCGGCAGGGCCACGCCTCCATGGCCGTCCTCCTCCCCGACCGGCCGGTGGAGCAGAACCTCGCCGACAACGCCCGCATGCTCGCGGAGGAGACCGCCGACACCGACGGCGTGATCGAGATCCCCGGCGCGCGGGCCTTCCTCTCCTCGCTGGAGGGGCTCCCGCACGCCCTGGTGACCTCCGCCGACGTCGCCCTGTCCACCGCCCGCATGAACGCCGCCGGGCTGCCCCTGCCGGCCGTCCGCGTCACCGCCGAGTCGGTCGGCGCGAGCAAGCCGGACCCCGAGGGCTTCCTGAAGGGCGCCGCCGAACTGGGCGTCGACCCGGCCGACTGCGTCGTCTTCGAGGACTCCGGCGCGGGGATCGCGGCGGGGCGCGCCGCCGGGATGCGCGTGGTGGGGGTCGGGTCGCGCGCGGTGTTCCACGAGCCGGACGTGGCGGTGCGGGATCTCACGCAGGTGCGGGTCGAGGCGGTGGCCGGCGGGGGGATCCGGCTGCACATCGGCTGACGGCCCGGTCCCGCGCCGTGGCCGTGCGCGCCCGCGCGGCGGCCCCGCACCCCCTGGGGCCGCTACGGCTCCGGCGTCTCCGACTCCAGACTCCTGCGCGTCGCCGGGCCGTACGTTCCCAGGCCGTCGCCCATGATGCCCCGGGCCAGCTGGTAGTTGCGCACCGCGTCCTCGACCGCGCGGGTGAAGACGCCGTCGATCCGGTCGCCGTAGAGGTTCAGCCGGCGCAGGCGCTGCTGGAGCTCGGTGACCTCCGGGCCCGTGTCACCGCGTCGCAGGACCGGTGGCTCTGCGGGCGTGGTGCCCGGGGTGCCCGACGGCGTCGTGGACGGGGTCGGTGAGGCGGCGGCGCGGGAGGCGCTCGCGGAGGCCGTCGGGGTCGCGGTCGGGGACGGCGAGGCGGAGCCCTGCGACGGGCTCGGGTCGGCCGTCGCCGAGGGGGAGGGCAGCGGTGGACGGGGTGTCACCGGGGGAGCCGGGGCCGTCGCCGAGGACGGTGCCCGTGTCGTCGTCTCCGGGACGCTCTCCCTGACCTCCTGGGCCGCCCGGCCCCGGACCGGCGCCTGGTACGAGAACAGCGCGGAACCGGCCACCGCGACGACGGCCACCCCCGCGCCCCCGGCGGCCAGCAGGACCGTGCGGCGGGAGCGGCGCCGGGGCCGGCCGGCCTCGGTTCCGGCCGCGGGCGCGTCCGGTTCCGCCGCCGGGCCGAGCGGTGATACGGGCAGCCGCGGACCAGGCGGCGCAGCGGTCCCGGCGGGGGGTGCGGGCGGGGGTTCCTCGGGGGCCGGCCGCACCTCCACGTACGGCCGTATCCGCAGCGGGTCGAAGTCCTCCGCCGCGGCCGCCTCGGCCGTGCGGGTCTCGCGCAGCGCCTCCGACACGCGCGCCGTGCAGTCGCACGACGGCGTGTTGTCCGGCCCCCTCGGCGTCCCGCACTCCGGGCACGTGGTGCCCCGCTCTCCCGTCACGCGTGTGTCCCCTCCCCTCGGGAACTCCAGAGATTATGCGGATTTCCTCCAGATCCGCAGCACTCGGCAGGCCATAAGCGGTGACACCGATCACCATGGAGGAGATGTACCCGACCCCGGGAGGTTCCATGGCCCTGGAGACGCACGGCACGGCGAAGGGCGTGAGCGGCGGCGAACACGTCCCGGGCAGCGTGCTGGTGCCGATCGGCGCGCTGCTGCTCGGGCTGCTGCTCGCCGCGCTCGACCAGACCATCGTGGCGACCGCGCTGCCGACGATCGTGAGCGACCTCGGCGGCCTGGAGCACCTCTCCTGGGTCGTCACCGCCTATCTGCTGGCCTCGACCGCCGCGACCCCCCTGTGGGGCAAACTCGGTGACCAGTACGGCCGCAAGCGACTGTTCCAGACGGCCATCGTGATCTTCCTGATCGGATCGGCGCTGTGCGGCATGGCGCGGGACATGCCCCAGCTCATCGCCTTCCGGGCGCTCCAGGGCCTGGGCGGCGGCGGGCTGATGGTGCTGTCCATGGCGATCGTCGGCGACCTCGTGCCGCCGCGCGAACGCGGGCGTTACCAGGGCCTGTTCGGCGCCGTCTTCGGTACGACCAGCGTGCTCGGACCGCTGCTCGGCGGGCTGTTCACCGAACACCTCAGCTGGCGCTGGGTGTTCTACGTCAACCTGCCCATCGGCGTGATCGCGCTCGCCGTGATCGCCACCGCCCTGCGCATCCCGCGCCGCACCGCCCACCACGTCATCGACTACCTGGGAACCTTCCTGATCGCCGCCGTCGCCACCTGCCTGGTGCTGGTCGCCTCCCTCGGCGGCACCACCTGGCCCTGGGGATCGGCACAGATCATCGGGCTCGCCGTCCTGGGCGTCGTCCTCGCCGTGGCGTTCGTCGCCGTCGAGCGCCGGGCCGCCGAACCGGTCCTGCCGCTGGGGCTGTTCCGGATCCGCACCTTCACCCTCGCCGCCGTCATCAGCTTCATCGTCGGCTTCGCCATGTTCGGCGCGCTGACCTACCTGCCGACCTTCCTCCAGGTCGTCCACGGCATCTCCCCGACCCTGTCCGGCGTCCACATGCTGCCGATGGTGTTCGGCCTGCTGCTGTCGTCCACCCTCTCCGGGCAGATCGTCAGCCGCACCGGCCGCTGGAAGGTGTTCCCGATCACCGGCACCGCCGTCACCACCCTCGGCCTGCTGCTCCTGCACCGGCTCGACGAGCACAGCTCGACCGCCGTGATGAGCGTCTGCTTCTTCGTCTTCGGCACCGGCCTCGGCCTCGTCATGCAGGTCCTGGTGCTCATCGTGCAGAACGCCGTCTCCTACGAGGACCTCGGCGTCGCCACCTCCGGCGCCACCTTCTTCCGCTCCATCGGCGCCTCCTTCGGCGTGGCCATCTTCGGCACCGTCTTCGCGAGCCGCCTCGGCGACAAGCTCACCGACGCCTTCCGGGGCGTACGCCTGCCGCCCGGCGCCACCCCCGGCGCGCTGAAGGCCGACCCCCGGGGCATCGCCGCCCTGCCGCCCCCGCTGCGTCCGGCCGCCCTGCACGCCTACGCGTCCGCCATCACCGACGTCTTCCTCTACGCCGCGCCCGTCGCCCTCCTCGGCTTCCTGCTCGCCTGGCTGCTGAAGGAGGACCGGCTGCGCGGCTCGGTCACCGCGCCCGACGTCTCCGAGACCATCCCGCCCAACCCGGTCCAGCGCTCCTCCTACGACGAGGTGTGCCGCGCCCTGTCCGTGCTCGGCACCCGCGAGGGCCGCCGCGAGATCTACCGGAAGATCACCGAACGGGCCGGGTACGACCTGCTGCCCGCCGCCAGCTGGATGCTGCTGCGCATCCGCCGCTACGGCTCCGTGGAACCGGCGGTGCTCGCCGAGCGCAGCCCGGTCCCGCTCCAGGCCGTCATGGCCGCCGCCCGCCAGGTCGAGGAACGGCGGCTCGCCGAGCGCCGGGGCCTGGACCTGGTCCTGACCGACGCCGGCCGCGAGGTCGCCGAACGGCTCGCCACGGCCCGCGAGGAGTCCCTGGCCGAACTGCTCGGCGACTGGTGGCACCCCGGCTGCTCGGCCGATCTCACCGAACTGGTCCGCGACCTCAGCGGGGAACTCTGCGGCGCCGAACGCGAACGCCCGCACAACGGCACGGTGACGAAGATCAGTTGACGGCGCGCGCCGGCAGCAGCTCCTTGCGGAACCAGTGTTCGGCGTACCGGTCGGTGTTGTGCGGGGCGGTCTCCGTGTAGCCGAGGCGGGCGTACAGGGCGCGGGCCTCGACCAGGTCGCCGCGGGTGTCGAGGACGATCCGCCGGGCGCCGAGAGCACGGGCGGCCTCCTCGGCGGCGGCCACGAGGAGCGGGGCCCCGCCCCGGCCGCGCAGCTCGGGCAGCACGAACACCCGGGTCAGCTCGGCCGTGCCGGGGTCCAGCGACCGCACGCCCGCCGAACCGGCCGGCGTGCCGCCGTACCGCCCGACGAGCAACTGCCCGCGCGGGGGCGCGAGGTCGGCACCGCTGTGGGCCGCGATCTCCCGCTCCAGCTCCTCCGGATCGGTGCGACGCCCCTCGTGCAGCAGGTACCAGCGGTCGCTGACCTCCGTGTAGTACGCCCGCCACAGCGCGACGGCGGCCGGGGAGTCGTACGGTTCCGGAGCGATCGTCCACGTCATGCCGGCCATTGTCGGGAGCCGCCCCGCCCCCTCCGCAACCGGATATGGCGGGGCCGAGCCGGGGCGGGGAGCCGTTTGTGGGCGAACTTCCGGGTCACCCGAAAGGAGAACCGGCCAGCGGGGCCGGTCCGACCGGAAGGCAACCATGTCCACAGGCCTGATCATTCTGTTGATCGTGATCGCGGCGGTCGTGGTGCTCGGCGCCGTCGCGCTGACCGTGCGGGGCCGCACCCGGCGCGGCGGCCCGAACCTGAAGCGGCGCTTCGGGCCCGAGTACGAGCGGACCGTGGCCCTGCACGACGGGGACACCACGGCCGCCGAACGGGAGCTGACCGAGCGCCTCGAACGCCACGGAGACCTGCGGGAACGGCCGCTGGACGGCGCCGAGCGGCAGCGGTACGCCGACCGCTGGACGGCCGTGCAGGAACACTTCGTCGACTCGCCCCGCCAGGCGGTGGCCGAGGCCGACCTCCTCATCGGAGAACTCGCCGCCGCACGCGGCTACCCCGACGGCGCACGCTACGAGGAGCAGCTCGCCGCGCTCTCCGTGCACCACGCCGACCACGTCGACGGCTACCGCCAGGTGCACCGGGTGGCGCACGCCGCCGCCGGCACCGGAGCGGACGGGACCGGCGCGGGGACCGAGGAGATGCGGTCGGCGCTGCTCGGCGCCCGTGCCCTCTTCGAGGACCTGACCAGCGCCGAGTCCGGGCGGCACCGCGCCCCCGCCGGCACGGGCCGCTCGACGCCGCCCGCCGCGACCCGCTCCCACGCCCGCTCCCACACGCCGTGGGCTCTGCACCGGAGCCGACCGAAGGAGAGCTGAACGCCATGACGGACAGGACGAGCGGCTCCGGCGGCGACCGGCACCGCCCGCAACGCCTCTCGCGTGGGGACGAGTGGACGCCGGAGCAGGAGTCGGAACAGCGGGACGAATGGGCACCGGGCGACGCGGCCCCCGGCCGCCGGTCCCCGAGAAGGCCCCTGCCGGAGGAACGGCTGCCCGGCGAACCGGGAGCACGCCGGCCGGCCGGCGCCGGGGTTCCGGACGCGGGTGGCCGGACTCCGGGCGAGAGCGAGAGCGGACGGCTCCCGGGCTCGGCCGGTCCCGGCCGGGAGGGGCTGACCGGGGACGACCGCACCCCGCAGGACACGCCTCAGCCGTCCCCGGGTCCGGCGGGGAGCCCCGCGCCTGACGTGTCCGGGGACGCCGGGTCCGCGGTGCCGGGAGCGGCCAAGGGCCCCGGTTCCCCAGGCGACGGCCCGCGCCACGGCTCCGAGGGGCTGCGGCCCGGCACGGAGGAACTGGGTCCGGAGACACCCGGCGCCCAGGGGCGGGCGTCGCAGACGTACCGCGGACGCGACAGGGACGCCGGTGGCCCCGAGTGGGCCGGGGAGGAGGAAGGCGTGATGCCGGACAACGGGCTCGGAGCGCCGTCCGTCGGTGAGGTCAGCGGGCGCGAGTCCCGGATGACCGAGGCGCGGGCCGCGGACACCTGGCCGACCGCGCCGGGCAGCACGGCCGCACCCGGCAGCGGCGCCGCCGGCACCGTCGGGACGGCCGCCACCGCACCCTCCGGAACCGGCGCCCCGCTGCTGCCGCACGAGGAGGCGGAGCAGTGGGAGCGGCGGCTGCGCGAGGTGGTCACCGGGTTCGTGGACGAGCCCCGGCAGGCCGTCGAACAGGCCGACCGGGCGCTGGAGGAGATCGCCGCGCGGTTCACCGAGGCCGTCACGCGCCGCCGCCGTACCCTGCGGATGTCCTGGGAGGGCACCGAGGGCCGCGGCCCCGGCGCCGAGACCGACACCGAGCAACTGCGACTCGCCCTGCGCGACTACCGGGAGCTGGCCGGGCGGCTGCTACACGGCTGAGCCCGGCACGCCCCCGTCCCCCCTGGCGGCAGCCCTGCGCTGCCGCCATTCGCGTACGACCTCCTCGACGTCGTACGGCTTCTTCCCCAGCGGCGGACCGGGCGGCGGCTTGAACATCATGTCCTTGATCCGGACGTTGACGTCCTCGATGATCTTCCGGGCGATCCGCTCCGAGGGCGCCGCGTACGCCGCCTCCAGCGCGTCCTCCGCCTCCTTGCGCAGCGCCAGCGCGGGCGGCAGTACCGCCAGCCCCTCACGGACCAGCTTCCGCTTGACCCACCACAGTTCGTCGTACGTGGAGTCGACCTCCGTGGGCAGCGGCGCCCCCGCTCCCGGCAACCGGTCGAACTCCCCGCGCCCCTGAGCGTCGCGGATCTGCTTGTCCACCCAGGACTCGAACGGGACCCCCGGTGGCTTTCGCTCGGTCATGAACCCATTGTGCCGGACGGGACCCCGCCGGGCGTTTTATCATGCGGCGGCGGTACGGCACCCGGCCCGCCGCGACCAAGCCACCGCACAGGACGTCTCAGGGGGAACCTCGTGCTCGAACTCACCATGGCCGCCGTCTCCGGGGCGGACGCGGGCGCCACCGCCGGCATGACGATGGCCGAGGCGCCCAGCGAGCCCGGCGCCGTGCTGCGGATCGGCCGGGACGGGGCGGCGTGCCGGCTGGTCACCCCCGACGACTGGCTGTTCGTCTCCCGCGTCCACCTGGAGTTCCTGTGCGGCCCGGACGGCGCCTGGCAGCTGACCTGGCTGCGCGGCTCCCAGCCCGACCCGGCCTCCGAGGTCCGGCTCACCGTCGGGGAGTACGCGCAGCCCCTCGGCTACGGCGCGACCGTCCCGCTGCCGCACGGCGGGTCCGGCGAGATCGTCATCCAGGACCGCACCGCGCCGCGCAGCGTCAACGTCGGCTTCTACCACGAGCTCTGAACCGGCGCGGCCCTCGGCCCGAGCGGCCTCAGCCGAGCACCCGGGCCAGCGCGAACCCGTCGTACCCCTTGCTGCCGACGGTCTGGATCGCCGTACCGGTCAACCGCGGATGCGAGGCGATCAGTTCGAGCGCGGCACGGGTGCCGACCACGTCCGGCTCGGTGCTGCCCGCGTCGGCCACCCGGCCGCCGCGCACCACGTTGTCCAGGACGATCACGCTGCCCGCGCGGGTGAGCCGCAGCGCCCACTCCACGTAGTGCGGGTTGTTGGCCTTGTCCGCGTCGATGAAGACCAGGTCGAAGGGGGCCGGGTTCTCGTCGGCGAGCTTGGGCAGGGACTCCAGGGCCGGGCCCACCCGCACCTCCGCGATCCGGTCCAGGCCCGCCCGGGCGATGTTCCGGACGGCCACCTCGGCGTGCTTGGCGCTGTACTCCAGTGAGATCAGCCTGCCGTCCTCCGGCAGCGCGCGGGCCAGCCAGATCGTGCTGTACCCGGCGAGCGTGCCGATCTCCAGGATGTGCCGCGCCCCCTGGAGCTCGGCGAGCAGCCGGAGGAACTTGCCCTGCGCCGCCGTGACGGCGATGGCGGGCAGCCCGGCGGCATCACTGTCGCGCAGGGCCGCGCGCAGCACCTCGTCGTCCGGTGAGAGCGTGTTGATGAAGTAGTCGTCTACGTCGTCCCAGACCCGCGACCCGCTCATAGCCCCAGCTGCCTTTCCCGAGTGTCCTCCCTCGATGATCGCAGCCGACGGCGCGGATGGGTACGACTGCCCGCGGGGCATGGCGGCCGGGGCGCCCCTCAGCGGCCTTCCACGGACGGCGCGGAACCCGGCAGCGGGCGCCCCGCCGACTCCGACATCCGCCACACGGCGACACCGCCCACGACGGCCGCGGCCATCATGTAGTAGGCGGGCATCATCATGTTCCCGGTCGCCCCGATCAGCGCGGTCACGACCAGCGGAGTCGTACCGCCGAACAGCGACACGGACACGTTGAACCCGATCGACAGGGACCCGTACCGCACGCGTGTCGGGAACAGGGCGGGCAGCGCGGCCGGCATGGCCGCCGTGAAGCACACCAGGAGCAGACCCAGCGCGCCCATGCCCAGCCCCACGGCCAGCAGGCTGCCCTCGCGGATCAGCAGCAGGGCCGGGACGGACAGGAACAGGAAGCCCGCGCAGCCCGCCGCGATCACCGGCCGGCGGCCGACCCGGTCGGTCAGCGCGCCCACGAACGGCTGGACGATCATCATCAGGGCCATCACACCGAGCACGACCAGCAGCCCGTGCGTCTCGTCGTACTTCAGCTCACTGGTGAGGTAGCTCGGCATGTACGACAGCAGCATGTAGTCGGTCACGTTGAAGACCAGGACCAGGCCCATGCACAGCAGCAGGGACTTCCACTGGCCGGTGATCATCTCGCGCAGCGGCACCTTCGGCCGGGCCGCCTCCGCCTTCTCGACCTCCGCCGCGAACGCCGGGGTCTCCTCCAGCCGCATCCGCAGGTACAGGCCGATGATGCCCATCGGGCCCGCGATCAGGAACGGGATGCGCCAGCCCCACGAGATGAGGTCGTCCGAGGACAGCAGCGCGGTCATGAGCGTGACCAGGCCCGCGCCGCCGATGTAGCCGGCGAGCGTGCCGAACTCCAGCCAGCTCCCGAGGAAGCCGCGCTTCTTGTCCGGCGCGTACTCGGCGATGAACGTCGTCGCACCCGCGTACTCACCGCCGGTGGAGAAGCCCTGCACCAGACGGGCGGCGAGCAGCAGGAGCGGCGCGCCGACGCCGATCGTCGCGTACGAGGGGATGAGGCCGATCGCGAACGTACCCGCCGCCATCATGATCATCGTGACCGCGAGGACCTTCTGCCGGCCCACGCGGTCGCCCAGCGGGCCGAAGACCATGCCGCCGAGCGGACGGACCAGGAAGGCCGCCGCGAAGGCGCCGAACGTGGACAGCAGCTGGGCGGTCGGGTTGCCGGACGGGAAGAAGACCTTGCCCAGGGTGACGGCGATGTAGCTGTAGACGCCGAAGTCGAACCACTCCATCGCGTTGCCGAGTGCCGCCGCCTTCACGGCGCGCTTGACGAGCGCGGGGTCGGTGACGGTCACGTCGCGGGCGGAACGGGCCTGGGCGGCCCGCCGCGGCTTGAAGGGCGGGGTGAGGGCTGAGGCGGTGGTAGCGGTCGCCAAAACGGGGCTCGCCTACCTTTCGACGGGGACAGGGACGGACCCGGACGGCGACAGTGGCGTACGACGGGCCGAAAATCGACCATAGGCGGAGTTCCGCCCCTTACGTCCTGCATGCACATCGATGCACAGTGCAGCCAAAGGGCGTATACGCAGGTACGTCTGCCCCCTCACGCGGTGCCATGCCGGCGGCGGAGTGTGATCCTTGTCGCGCCCCGGGCACGGAACCGACACGGAACCGGCCGCACCCCGGACCACGGGATTTCGGGCAAAAGAGGCCAAAGCTAGGTGAATCGGCAGAGGGGGAGAGCGGCGGTCGCAGCGCGGCTGCGCGCGACCCGGTTCGCGCTGTGATCCCCGCCGTACGGCAGATCGCCGTCGTCCTGGCCCCGAAGGCGTCCCTGCGTGTGAACGAGGAATTTGTGCGCTAAACAGAAATGAGGCCGACTCGCGGGGAGTTGAGGCAGGCTAATGCCCGTGGCTGGTGCCTGCAAGCCTAGATGCACCGGCAGGGTAGCGGAGTTAGCGTGCTGTTATCCGGACGGAAACGTCTCCGGTCGCTGAATCACGGCCCCAGCGAAGGAGAGCTTCATGCGAGGGAAATCAGTACTGAGCGCCGCCGCCATGGCTGTGCTGGTCGGAGGAATGACGGTCGGCGCGATGGAGTCGGCCTCCGCTGTCCCGAACCAAAGCTGTCGCGTTTCAGGCGGGAGCCTGACGGGCAACGGCTTCGCCGCCAACGGAAATTTCACCGTCTCGCCCGGCGGGGAAAGCGTGAATTCGTCTTCCGGTGGCAGTATCGGACCGACGTCCGTCTCGGGAACCGGGCCTTTCTCCGTAGGTTCCGTGACATGCGCGGGAGGCGCGGGAGGGTCCTCGTCCGCCACGGGGAATTCGGGGCAGGCGTCCGAGGCTGTGGCGGCCGGATCGGCCGCCGCGCAAGCGGCGATAAACCGGGGCGCCACCCCGCAGCAGGCCAAGGCACAGGGTGTGGCGGCCGCACAGGCCAAGGCGCAAAGCCTCGGTCTGCCGGCGTCGGTGGTGAATCAAGTCGTCAACCAGACGACCAACAGCGTGAGTAACATCACCAATAACACCAACACGAACACGAACACGAACATCAACGGGTCGTTCAATTCGGGCACGCAGAACGCGCCGAACGCGCCGAACGCGCCGAACGCTCCGGGTACGCAGAATGCGCCGGGTACGTCGAACGCTCCGGGGACACAGAATGCGCCGGGCACGCAGAACGCTCCGAACACGCCGGGCACGCAGAATGCTCCGGGTACGCAGAATGCGCCGGGTACGTCGAACGCTCCGGGGACACAGAATGCGCCGGGCACGCAGAACGCTCCGAACACGCCGGGCACGCAGAACGCGCCGGGCACGCAGAATGCTCCGGGTACGCAGAATGCGCCGGGCACGCAGAACGCTCCCGGTACGCAGAACGCTCCGGGTACACAGACCGCGCCGAACAACGAGGGCACCCAGACCGCGCCGAACAACGAGGGCACCCAGACCGCGCCCAACAACGAGGGCACCCAGACCGTGCCCGAAGGGAGCGTGCAGACGCCCGCCGTGTGAACAGCTTGAGTGCGTCTCGGCGCCTGGAGCCCTCGCCTGGCGGCGGGGGCTCCTCCGTTCAGCGAAGTCAAGTGAGCGGGGCGTCTACAGGCGCTGAATGATCGTCCCGGTCGCCAGCCCACCGCCCGCGCACATGGTGATGAGCGCGAACTCCTTGCCGGTGCGCTCCAGTTCGTGCAGGGCCGTCGTGATCAGGCGGGCGCCCGTCGCGCCGACCGGGTGGCCGAGGGCGATCGCGCCGCCGTTGACGTTGACCTTCTCCAGGTCCTGCTCGAAGACCTGGGCCCAGCTCAGTACGACGGAGGCGAAGGCCTCGTTGATCTCGACGAGGTCGATGTCCTTCAGGGACATGCCCGCCTTGCCCAGCACCGCGCGCGTCGCGTCGATCGGGCCGTCCAGGTGGAAGTGCGGGTCGGCGCCCACGAGGGCCTGGGCGACGATCCTCGCCCGCGGCTTCAGCCTCAGGGCGCGAGCCATCCGTTTGGACGCCCACATGATCGCCGCCGCGCCGTCGGAGATCTGGGAGGAGTTGCCGGCCGTGTGCACGGCCTTCGGCATCACCGGCTTCAGGCCCGAAAGCGCCTCCAGGGAGGTGTCGCGCAGGCCCTCGTCCTTGTCGACCAGGCGCCACATGCCCTGTCCGGCGTACTGCTCCTCCTCCGTCGTGGGCACCTGCACGGCGAAGGTCTCCCGCTTGAAGCGTTCCTCCGCCCAGGCCACGGCCGCCCGCTCCTGGGAGCGCAGGCCGAGCGCGTCGACGTTCTCGCGGGTCAGGCCCCGGTGGCGGGCGATGCGCTCGGCCGCCTCGAACTGGTTGGGGAGGTCGACGTTCCACTCGTCGGGGAACGGCTTGCCGGGGCCGTGCTTGGAGCCGGAGCCGAGCGGGACCCGGGACATCGCTTCGACGCCGCAACTGATCCCGACGTCGATCACGCCCGCCGTGACCATGTTGGCCACCATGTGCGAGGCCTGCTGCGAGGACCCGCACTGGCAGTCGACCGTCGTGGCCGCCGTCTCGTACGGCAGTCCCATGGTCAGCCAGGCCGTGCGCGCGGGGTTCATGGACTGCTCGCCGGCGTGGGTCACCGTGCCGCCGACGATCTGCTCGACGGCGTCGGCGGGGATGCCGGTGCGGCCGAGGAGTTCACGGTAGGTCTCGCCCAGGAGGTGGGCGGGGTGCAGGTCGGCGAGCGCGCCGCCGCGCTTGCCGATCGGGGTGCGGACGGCTTCGACGATCACGGGTTCGGCGGCCATGGGTGCGGGTCCTCTCCGAGAGGGCTCTCCTCCAGAACTAGTACGCGTTCTAGTTCTGTTCAGCAGTCTGCTGACGTGACGACCGTCACCGCAAGGGTCTTGCAGGTGTCGAGGGTGGGATCCGTGCGGCTTCCGCGCCGATTGGGGGCGCCGTACCCCTCGCGGCTTGTAGAACGCGTTACTGCCTTCGCGGTACCCGCTGATGGACCGTCGGACGGCTGGAGTCGCCGATGCCCTGTCCAGCGCTGCCCCCTGCCGGAGTTCGCCGAGCTGCGCCGTACCGAGCCGGTCCGCTGGATCCCGCAGCGGCGCGGCATCGCGGGCTTCGCCGAACACCGGCTACTGGGCCGTGACCCGGCACGCCGACGTCAGGTACGTCTCCACGCACCCGGAACTCTTCTCCTCCTCCCTCAACACCGCGATCATCCGCTTCGACGAGCACATCCGGCGCGAGGCGACCGACGCGCAGCGGCTGATCCTGCTCAACATGGATCCACCGGAACATACGCGGGTGCGCCAGATAGCGCAGCGCGGGTTCACGCCACGCTCCGTCCGCGCGCTGGAGGACCGGCTGCGGGCCCGCGCCGAGGCGATCGCCGCCGCCCGCGCCCGCTCCGGGCCCTTCGACTTCGTCACCGAGGTCGCCTGCGAACTGCCGCTCCAGGCCATCGCCGAGCTGATCGGGGTCCCGCAGGGCGACCGGTCCAGGATCTTCGACCGGTCCAACAAGCCGTGACCCAACCCCCACCTGGGCTTCGGCGGAGGCGGCCCCCGCTCCTGCCTCGTCAAGTCCCTCGCCGTCCTGGAGATCGACCTCGTCTTCGGCGCCGTCGCCGACGCCATACCCGGCCTGCGCCTGGCCGACAGCCCCCGCCGGCTGCGCCCGGCCTGGATCAACGGCGTCAAGGAACTCCGGGTCAGCGCCGGGTGACGGGACCGGCCGCCGGGTCGCCGTCCGCGGCCGTCACTCCCGGCCCGAGGCCGCCACCGCCAGGGCGCCCGACGCCAGTGCCGCCAGCAGCAGGGGGGTGCCCAGGCCGTGGTGGAGGACCAGCCAGGCGCCCAGGCAGGCACCGCCGGCCATCGCGAACACCGAGGCCGCGCGGCGCAGGGTGCGGTGCTGCGTGGCGTCACCGAGGCGGGACTCGGAGGCCAGGCCGGTCAGGGTCATCGTCACGACGGTCGTGGTGATCAGGTCGGGCACGCGGAACGAGCGGACCGTCGCGGTGCGCAGGCCCATCGCGAAGGCCGTGAGGACGATCAGGGCGTCCCGGGTTCCGGTGGTGTCCGGCCGGGCGAAGGCCACGGCCGCCGCCACCCCGACCAGCACCGCCTCCA
Source organism: Streptomyces corchorusii (assembly GCF_001514055.1). Classification (NCBI taxonomy): domain Bacteria; kingdom Bacillati; phylum Actinomycetota; class Actinomycetes; order Kitasatosporales; family Streptomycetaceae; genus Streptomyces; species Streptomyces corchorusii. The sequence continues at coordinate 845,182 of NZ_KQ948351.1, forward strand.
CCGCCAGGGCCAGCCGGGCCGCGCGGCGGCGGGAGCCGCGGCCGTACCGGCCCGTCACCCGGCCGCCGGTCACCGCGCCCAGCAGGAAGCAGACCAGGGACATGACCGCGTGGCGCACGGAGAAGCCCGGGACGCCGGCCGCGGCGAAGCCGAGGATGACCACGCTGCCGGTCACGTTGGCCGTGAAGACCCGGCCCAGGCCCAGGAAGCTGACGGCGTCGATCAGGCCGCTGACCACGGTCAGCGCCAGCAGCACGGCCACCAGGCGCAGTCCGCGCGTCTCCGGGTCCCGTACCGGCGGCGTCGGCGTCGTCATCGTTCCTCCGAGGGGACGGGAGGTGGAAAGAAGTCCACCCGGCGCGCGAAAGAAGTCCACCCGAGGACGGGGGGCTCTCGGATGTCCGGGCGCAGCGTGCGTCCGTAGCGTTCGGGACATGACTCAGGACACGCGCAACACGGTGGAAAAGCAGCCCGGTCGGCCCATCCGCAAGGGCCCCGCGGTCACCCTGGGTGCCCTGGCGCTCGTCGGGGTCGCCGGGGTGGCGCCGGGGATCCCCGGCGCCGACGGACAGCGCTCCGGTGAGCGCGGGGAGGTCGTGTCCGTCGTACCGGTCGCCGCGCACAGCCGTACGGAGGTCGCCCGGGCCCTGCGCGCGCAGCACATCGGCGCCGCCCCGGTGCGCTACGGCGTCCTCGCCTACCGGGTGACGTACCGCACGGTGGACCCGCAGGGCCGGCCGACCACCGCCACCGGTCTGCTCACCGTCCCGTCCGGCGGCGGGCACCGCCTCGGGCTCGTCTCCGACACGCACGGCACCATGGCCAACCGGTCCTACGCGCCCTCCGTGGCCGAGGCCGCGCGGACGCAGTCGTACCTCTTCGCCGCCACGGGGCGCGCGGTGGCCGCGCCCGACTACCTGGGCCTGGGGGAGGGGCCCGGCCGGCACCCCTACATGGACACCCGGTCCGCGGTGACCGCCTCGGTGGACATGCTGCACGCGAGCCGGACGGCGGCCGGGCTGCTGGGGCGCTCGCTGACCGGCGACCTGTACGTCACCGGCTTCTCCCAGGGCGGGCAGGTGGCGATGGCGCTGGCCCGGGCGGTGCAGGGCGGGGACGCGGCCGGCTTCCGACTGAAGGCCGTCGCGCCGGTGGCGGGGCCGTACGACCTCCAGGGCACCGAGGAGCCGGCGCTGACCGACGGCCGGGTCAACGACGTGAGCGGGGTGTTCTACCTCTCCTACTTCCTCGTGGCCCAGAACCGCCTGCACCCCATCTACAAGGACCCCGCCGAGGTGTTCCGGCAGCCGTACGCCGGGCGGGTCGAGCGGCTCTTCGACGGGCGGCACAAGGACGAGGACATCGTGCGCCGGCTCGCCCCGACCGTGCGGCAGTTGCTCACCGACCGCTTCTACCGGCAGCTCCGCGAGCCCTCCGGCGGACTGCTCGCGGCCCTGCGCGCCAACGGCCACGCCTGCGACTGGAAGCCCGAGGTACCGGTACGGCTGTACGCGGGCAACCGCGACACCGACGTACCCATCGGCAACGCCCGGACATGCGCGCGCACCCTCGCCCAGCGGGGGGCGAGGGTGCGGGTGCTGGAGGTGGGACCGGTCGACCACTTCGGGTCGGACCGGGCCGCGCTGGCCGGCATCGCGCGCTGGTTCAGCGGGGGCACGGCTCGGTGAGGGGCGGCCGGACGGCCGGCGGCTGGGTGCCGGGTGGCTCAGTACCAGCCGTTGGCCTGCCAGAAGCTCCAGGCCTTGGCCGGGCTGCCGTAGCGGGAGTTCATGTAGTCCAGGCCCCACTTGATCTGGGTGGCCGGGTTGGTCTTCCAGTCGGCGCCGGCGGAGGACATCTTCGAGGCCGGCAGGGCCTGGACGAGGCCGTAGGCACCGGACGAGCTGTTGGTGGCGGCGGGGTTCCAGCCGCTCTCGTGCTCGACGATCTTGCTGAACGCGTTGAACTGCGCGGCGTCCGGGATCATCTGGTGCGCGATCGCCTGGGCGGAGGAGGCCGACGTCGTGGCGGCCTGGGCGGGCGCCGCGGTCAGAGCCATCCCGGCGGTGGCGGCGGCCAGGGCGGCGGTGGTGAGGGCCTTCTTCGGGGAAGCGATACGGCGGATGAACGAGACGGACACGGAGAACCTCTTGCGTCGGGGACGGGGGATCACCCGCATGGGAAGGACCACGTGGTGTGGCCTCATGCGGCGGCGCCGCGGCCCGGGTGGGCTCGTGGCGCCTGGCGACGTCGTCCAGAGAAGCAGGCCCGGAACCCGTCCGCAATGACCCCTTTTACTAGTTGTGACCGGATCGGCGGCAAACGTCGCCTCTGTGATCTGGGTCGCAAAGTGCAGGTCAGAAGGTGTGCATGAGTGGGTGTATCCGACAAATAGGACTACGATCCCGGGTCGTAGGTGACGTGCGTCATGTGGGGCGCTTCACCGGACCGCTCACGTTCCGGAAGCGAAACCTCACCGAGCGGGACCGTCGAATGTGACCGCGGTCTCGAAAGCGGCCCGTCGCGTGGCCCGGCGCAGCGCCCGCAGCACCGCCGGACCGAGGACGACGGTCAGCACCACCGTGCACAGCGCCCGGCCCAGGTCCCAGCCGATCGAGGTGGCCAGGCAGTAGGCGACGAAGTGGGCCAGGTTCTCGGCGACCGGGGCGCCGCCGCGGAAGGAGATGTTCGAGGCCGCCGCGTCCAGGAAGGGCCAGCCGGCCAGGTTCATGCACGTGCCGTAGGCGAAGGCGGCGAGAAATCCGTAGCCGGCGAGCAGCAGCAGCTCACCGCGACCGCGCAGCCGGACCGGTCCGGGCAGCAGGCCCGCGCCCATGGTGAACCAGCCCATCGCCAGCATCTGGAACGGCAGCCACGGTCCGACCCCGCCCGTGAGCAGCGCGGACGCGAACATCGTCACCGAGCCCAGCGCGAAGCCGAAGCCCGGACCGAGCACCCGCCCGCTGAGCACCATCAGGAAGAACATGGGCTCCAGCCCCGCCGTACCCGCGCCGATCGGCCGCAACGCCGCCCCCGTCGCGGCCAGCACGCCCAGCATGGCCACGGCCTTCGGGCCGAGGTCCGACTCCGAGATCGTCGCCGCGACCACCGCCACCAGCAGCACCAGCAGTCCGGAGAAGAGCCAGGGCGCGTCCTGGGCGTGCGCGTTGAGCTGGGAGGCGGGCGGGGCGAGGAACGGCCAGCCGAAGGCGACCACACCGACCGCGCTGGTCAGCGCCAGTGCGGCGAGCGAGCGGGGACCGAGGCGGACGGCGCGCGTCCGTACGGCGGTGCGTGTGCCGTGGCTCACGTCAGCGCCTCCCGCACCTGGGCCACCGTCAGCCACTGCTGCGGGGCCAGGATCTTGGTCACCTGCGGTGCGAAGGACGGGGAGGACACCACGATCTCCGCCGTCGGCCCGTCGGCGATCACCTCTCCCTCGGCGAGCAGCACCACCCGGTGGGCCAGCTCGGCGGCCAGCTCCACGTCATGCGTGGCCAGCACGATCGCGTGCCCCTCGGCCGCCAGGGCGCGCAGTACGGCGACCAGGCGGGCCTTGGCTGCGTAGTCCAGGCCGCGCGTCGGCTCGTCGAGGAGGATCAGGGGCGGGCGGGCGGTCAGCACCACGGCCAGCGCGAGCGCCAGGCGCTGGCCCTCCGACAGATCCCGGGGGTGGGTGTCGTCCGCCACGCCTGGCAGCAGCTCGGACACCAGGGCGCGGCAGGTGCCGGGCGCGGCGGCCGCGTCCCGGTCGGCCGCCGCGCACTCGGCGGCGACGGTGTCCGCGTACAGCAGGTCGCGGGGTTCCTGGGGGACGAGACCGACCCGGCGCACGAGGTCCCGGGGCGGGGTGCGGTGCGGTACGGCGCCGTCCACGTCGACGGTTCCGGAAGCGGGCGCCACCAGGCCGACGAGCGAGCCGAGGAGGGTGGACTTGCCGGCGCCGTTGCGGCCCATGAGCGCGACGGTCTCGCCGGGGGCGACGGTCAGGTCGACGCGCCGGAGGGCCTGGACGTGGTCCCGGCGGACCGAGAGGGCGCGGATCTCCGCGAGGTGCCCGCGCGGGGGTTCCTGGGCGGGGGCGGGGCGCCGGCGGAAGAAGGAGCGGCGGACGGGGGCGCCGGGTGCCCGGTGCGGGGGCCGGCCGGGGGCGGGTGCGGCTTGCCCACGCCGGCGGGGTGCCACCGCGCCCACCCGCACCGCCCCGGCGACACGGCCGCCTGCGGCTACGGCGGCCGGGTCGCCTGGGGTTGCGGCGGCGGGGTCGCCGGTGCCGCGATCGGCCGGGGCCGCGGCGGCGGGGTCGACCGTGGTCGCCGGGGCGCCGGTGGCGGGGGTGTGCGCAGGCGGCTTCGCGGCGGACAGGCGGGTGCGGAGGGCGGGGGCCTGGCGGCGGGCGTCGCGGACCGTCAGGGGGAGGGGGGACCAGCCGGCCAGGCGGCCCAGGGCCACCACCGGGGGGTAGACCGGGGACACGGCCATCACCTCGGCCGGGGGGCCGGTGACCGGGGCGGCGCCGGGGGCCGGGAGCAGCACGACCCGGTCGGCGTACTGGATGACCCGTTCCAGGCGGTGCTCGGCCATCAGGACCGTCGTGCCCAGGTCGTGCACCAGCCGTTGCAGCACGGCCAGCACCTCCTCGGCGGCGGCCGGGTCCAGCGCGGAGGTCGGCTCGTCCAGGACCAGCACCCGGGGGTGCGGGGTGAGCACCGAGCCGATCGCGACCCGCTGCCGCTGTCCGCCGGACAGCGTGGCAATCGGCCGGCCGCGCAGTCCGGCGAGGCCCAGCAGGTCGAGGGTCTCCTCCACCCGGCGCCGCATCACCGCCGGGGCGAGCCCCAGGGACTCCATGCCGTAGGCGAGTTCGTCCTCCACGGTGTCCGTCACGAAGTGCGCGAGCGGGTCCTGGCCCACCGTGCCGACCACGTCGGCGAGTTGACGCGGCTGGTGGGTGCGGGTGTCCCGGCCGGCCACCGTCACGCGACCGCGCAGGGTGCCGCCGGTGAAGTGCGGGACCAGCCCGCTCACCGCGCCCAGCACGGTCGACTTGCCGACCCCGGACGGACCGGCGAGCAGCACCAGTTCACCCTCGGGGACCTCGAAGTCGACGCCGGCGACGGTGGGCCGGGCCGCCCCCTCGTACGTCACGCTGACATCCTCGAAGCGGATCACGACGGCTCCCTCGGGACGACGAAGGCGGGCAGCAGGGCGAGCAGGACGGCCACGGCGGGCCAGAGCGGAAGCGTGGGCGCCACGAGGGGCACGACCCCGGGGTGCAGCGCCCGCGGATCGCGGACGGAGGCGAGGGTGAGCAGCGCGGCCACCGCGGCACCGGAGCCCGTGACCAGCCAGGCGCGCGCACCCCAGGGGTCCGGGCGGTACCGGGTGCGCGGGGAACGCCGGCCGCCCAGCCGTAGCCCGGTGAGCGCGGCGCCGACTCCGGCGAGCAGCACGGGAAGCCCGTACGAACCCCCTGCCGCCGTCAGCAGCCCGTACGTGCCCGCGCACACGCCGAGCAGGCCGCCGAGGGTGAGCGCGGCCGTCGTACGGCGGACCCGGGCGGGGACCTCGGCGGTACGGCCGTAGCCGCGGGCCTCCATCGCGGCGGCGAGCGCGACCGAACGCTCCAACGCGCCCTCCAGGACCGGCAGTCCGACCTGGAGCAGGCCCCGTACGCCCCGGTCCGGACGGCCGCGCAGGCGCCGGGCGGCGCGCAGCCGCTGCACGTCGGCGACGAGATGGGGCGCGAAGGTGAGGGCGACGACCACGGCCACGCCCGTCTCGTACAGCGCGCCGGGCAGGGACTTCAGGAGGCGGGTGGGGCTGGCGAGGGCGTTCGCGGCGCCGACGCAGATGAGGAGGGTGGCGAGCTTCAGACCGTCGTACGCGGCGAAGACGACCGCCTCGGCGGTGACCCGGCCGCCCAGCCGGATGCCCTGCGCCCAGTGCGGGAGCGGGACTTCGGGGAGCGTCAGGAGGATGTGGGTGCCGGGGATGGGGGAGCCGAGCGCCACCGCGAACAGCACGCGGACGAGGAGGACGGCGAGGGCGAGCCGGGCGAAGGCGGTGTAGGAGCGGGCCCAGGGGGCGGGGGAGCGGTGGGTCGCCACGACGTAGGCGGAGGCGGATATGAGGAGGGCGAGGAGCAGGGGGTTGGTGGTACGGGTGGCGGCGACACCGAGGGACACCGCCCAGAGCCACCAGGCCCCGGGGTGCAGGGCGGCACGGTGCGGGCGCCCCGAGGAGAGGCGGGGCGCCGGCCGCTGTGCGGCCACCGCCGCGCGGGCGCGATCGGCCGCCGCACGCCCGGAACCGCACGACTGCTTCGGCTCACCCGGACTCATCGCGCCGCCGACGTGCCTGCCACACCGCCGCCCCCGCCAGGAGGGCGACCACGCCCGCGCCGATCGGCAGCCCCAGCGAGGGCCCGCCGCCGGTCCCGCGGTCGGTCCCGTTCCCGCTCCGCTTCCCCCCGGCGGAGACCTGCTCCCCGCACCCTTCCCGCGGATACCCGGCGATGGCGCACAGCAGGGCGTTGGCGTCGTACCGGAGCGGTTTCGCCACGGCGGCCAGCGCGTCCGCGGTGGTCGCGTCGGACGGCACCCGCGCGCACGCGGTACGGCGCGCCGGCGGGGTCTCGCCGGACGGCGCGTCCGACCGCGTGCCGAAGTCGAGGACCAGGGCCACCCGCTTCGTGCCCGGATCGGCCGGCGTACCGGCGCAGACCGTGTCGAAGTCCGCCGTACCGCGCGGCCGGCTGGCGTCCGCCGAGTCCGCGCTCACCGCGAACCGGAAGCCCTGGACCGCGCCGTCGTCGGGGCGGACGAAGGCCGGGCCCTGGGTGGCGTACGTCCAGTGGCCGCCGGTGCGCTCCCAGAAGGACCAGTAGCGGTAGCCGGTGGCACCGGCCGGCCCGGCGGAGCCGAGGAGCAGCAGCGCGGCGACGAGCACCGGCAGGGTACGGCGGACGACGGTCACGGCTGCTGCTTCTTCCGGCCGCTGAGCAGGAAGCCGATGCCGATGCCGGCGACGAGGCCGACGCCGATGATCCACCAGAGGCCCGTGCCGGAGTCGTCGTCGGACTTCTCCTCGTGCTCGGCGGCGGAGTCCATGTGCGGGGCGGGGCCGAGCGCGTTGAGGGAGCGGACCAGGCTGGTGCCGCCGAAGTCGCCCGGCTGCTGCCCGAGCGCGTGGGCGGCGAGGATCAGCTGGGCGTACGCGGCCGGGCCGTTCTGCGTCGCCCAGGGTCCGGCGTTCTTCTCCAGCCAGGCGTAGGCCTTCTTTGCCGGCTCGGTCCGGCCGTCCGCGGCGAGCGCGACGACGGCGTCGGCGGTGTTGCCGAAGTCGGGCTGGTCCTCGGCGCCGGGCAGGGCGGACGTGAGGTGGCCGGTCCTGGCGACGGCCGCCGCCAGGTAGGCGCCGGCATTGTCGGCGACCTGGGTGCGGGTGCGGGCCTCGGCGCAGGTGTCCCGCGCCGGGGCCTTGCCGGCCCGCGCCACGAAGCCCTTGCCGAGGGCGCCCAGCAGGCCGGCCGCCGTCGCGTCCGCGTTGGGGAGCAGCTTGCCCTTCTTGTCCGCCTGGTAGGCGAGGGCGCCGCCGCCGTCCTGGTCGCAGGGGATGGACCAGGCGGGCAGGGCGTCGTAGGGGGACTTGCCGGACCTCCGCACGTCCGCCGGGTCGGTGCCGGCCGCGGTCAGCGCGCCGATGACGACGGAGGTGGAGTTGGTGTCGCTGGGGCCGCCGGGGTAGTAGCCCCAGCCGCCGTCCTCGTTCTGCACGGACTTCAGCCAGTCCACGGCCTTGCCGACGGCGATGCCGTGCCCGTCCGCCGCGGCGAGGGCCTGGACGGCGGCGGCCGTGCTGTTGGTGTCGGCCTTGACCTTGTCGTCGCACGGCTCGGCGGGGGCGGCGCGGAAGGCGGCGAAGGAGCCGTTCGCGCACTGCTGGCCGGTGAGCCAGTCCACGGCCGCGGCGGCCGGCCGGTAGCCGAGGGTCCGCTGGGCGAGCAGCGTCAGCGACTGCCGCCACACGCCGTCGTACGTCGGGTCTCCCTTGCCGTACAGCCCGGACGGGACCGTCACCTTCGGCGACGGGGACGGTTCGGCGGCCGTGGCGGGCGCGGCGGCGGCCAGCACGCCTACGGCGGCGAGAGCCGCGGCGCTGCGGCGGACGTTCATGGTCGGCGACTGCCTCTCCTGCGGGGAGCCGGGCGGCGCACGGGTGACACCCCGGGCGGCTCGGCTCCGTAGACCTCGACGGTGCCGTGCGCGGCGGGCCGCCGACGCACGCGAGCCGGTCAACGTCCCGTCCGGGGCGGTCCGGCTCACCGCCTCGCTGGCGGCACACGGATGGGGGCGCCCCGGTGCGAGCGCGGCCGGGAGCCGGGGGAGGGTCAGCGCCGGAATTGCACCGGCTTCCCCCCGTACGGGTGTGATGACGACCCGCGCCACTTTACCGGCCGCCTCACGCGGGCCGAGGGGTGGCCGTGCGCACCCGGACGGGGTGACCGGGGTCACGGCCACGAGGGCCCCGGGGAGACGGGGTCACCGAGGGGGCGGGATCGAGACACGGGTCGGCCGGGCGGCCGGTCGCGGCGGGGCGGGCGCGCTGGACGTGGCGGCCCGCTGCGGGGGCGCCGTAGTGGCCCGTTCCGTCGGCGGCGGGGGCGAGTTGCCGGGCGGCGGTCAGGGTGCGGGGGCCGCGGCGGCGGTGACCGTGGCGCGGCTGTCGCGGGCAGCGGGCAGCGGGCCCCGGTGACCCGGGCCGGGCCGTGAGCCGCGCCGGGGCGGTCAGGGGGTCCGTGGTCCGGGTCGGGACGCCGCGACCGGAATGCGCGTTCCGGCACCGCATCGGGCTGTCGGACCGGGTGGGACGTGGCGCTCCGCGTCGGCGGGAAGCCCTCGCGGACATCCCCGGCCCGAAGGCGGGCACGGAGGCGCCCCGGGTGCCGCTTCCCCCGTGCGCGGCACCCGAGGCGGGTCGGAATCTTGCTCTCCGTGCCGTGATCCTCACCCACGGCGCCCCTAACTGTCAACGATAGCTGCCTAATTAGGCAGGGAGCGTTGTCACGTCTGGTCGCCGAACGGGCGAACGGGTAGCCTCGCCGTCAGCCCAGCCACCGAACGGACGACACGCCCAGGGGGGACCTCGGTGAGTGACGCCTACGCCTCGCTGGCCGATGTCCTGGACCGGCTCGGCGAGTTGACCGGCCGGCCCGGACGGTTGCCGGAGGTCCTGGACGTGGCCGGCCTCTCCCACCGCACGGGCATCCCCGTCGGCGTCGTCGTCGACCTGCTCTCCGGCGGCCGGGCCCCCGAGACCTGCCTCGCCGAACGCGTGCGCCAGCGGCTGGACTTCATCCGCGAGACCCGGCGCCGGCCGGACGGCAAGCGGTACTCGCTGGACGAGCTGGCCAGGATCGCCGGAACAAGCCGGCAGTGGCTGAGCGAGTGGCGCAAGAGCGGGATGCCGAGCCTGGAACACGCCGACCGGCTGCGCCGGTTCTTCGGCCTGCCCGCGGGCTTCTTCACGGCGGACGAGCCGGAGGCGCTGCACGAGGCTCTGCAACCGGTGTTGCAGAGCCTGGAGGCGGAGGCGGACCCGCTGCTGCGGCTGCGCGAGAGCGGGCTGGTGCGACTGGCCGCCCGGGCCCCGCAGATGAACGCCCGGCAGCTCGCCACCCTCGCCGACCTGGCCGAGATGATCATCGCCTCCGAGCGGGCGGAGGACGCCGGGCGTGCGTGAACCGAGCGCCAGGGCACCGAAGCCGGCGCCGCACCCGCGGCCGGCGCCCCCGCCGAAGCACTCCAGGTCCCCGAGGCGCTTCCTCGACCGGCTCGTGCGCGACACCGTCCGCACCCTCACCCCGCCGACCGGCCCGGAGGCGTTCCTGCACGCGCTGTGCGCCACGCTCAGCCCGCAGCTCGACCGCCCGGTCCGGCTGAAGTTCGTCGCCTTCCCGCCGGGCCTGGACGTCTCCGGGCTCACCCTCGCCCGCGACGAGGACTACATCGTCGTGGTCGAGGACCGGGCCCCGGACCCGCACAAGTTCGTCATCGCCGGGCACGAGATCGGGCACATCCACTACGGCACGCTGGACGTGCACTACCCGTCCGGCCTGCCCGCCGCCGCCCGCCGGCTGCTCTCCCGCGCCGAGGACGACGTCCCCTGGGACCGGGTGGTCGCCATGGCCGCCCGCTCGCCCGCCGCGTCGGCGGCCGAGGCCGAGTGGGAGGCCGAGGAGTGCGGGCTGCGGCTCGCCGCGAAGTTCTCCAAGGTCGTGGGGCCCGGCGCGGCCGGCCGGATGACCCAGGACACCCTCACCGACCGGCTGTCGTCCTCGCTGGGCAACATCGGCGGACCCTGATGCGCTGGGACATCACCGGTTCCTTCGCCGCCTACGCCGTCCCGGCCGCCCTGCTCGCCGTCGCCTTCGTGATCAAGCTGCCGTTGCTGCGGCGGGCCTGGCAGGACCCCATCCTGCGGGCCACCGCCCTGCTGCTCGGCATCGGCGCGGTCTGCTTCGCCTCGCTGCCACCGGCCAACCTGCACCGCATCAACGTGCTGGCCGGCATCCCCAACTTCGCCGGGCTCTGGGTCTACTCGCTGCTGACCGCGTACTGCGGTGCCTGCCTGTGGCTCATCATCACCTGGCGGGAGCCGCCGTCCGCCGTGCGCCGCCGGCGCACCCGCCTGGTCCGGGTGGCGTACACCGTCATCATCGTCGGCCTGTGGACGACGTTCCTGCTCGGCGACCACCGGGCGGAGCGCACGCGCGACCTCGACACGTACTACGCCGGCACGCCCTGGATGCGCGAGTTCGTGCTGCTCTACCTCCTCGCCCACCTGGTGTCCGCGCTGGTCGCGGCGGGCATGCTGTGGGCCTGGTACCGGGAGGTGGAGGAGACCTGGCTGCGCCGGGCGGTGATCTTCCTCCAGGTGGCCTACGCCCTCGGGCTCCTCTTCGACGTCGCCAAGCTCGCGGCGATCGGCGCCCGGTGGAGCGGCCGGGACTGGGACTGGCTGTCGACGTACGCCGCCCCGCCGTTCGCCATCGCCGAGGCGGTCCTGGTGGCCGTCGGCTTCATCGCCGGGCAGGCCGGGCCGTGGGCGGCGGAGCGCCGGCGGCTGGTGCGCACCCACCGGCGGCTGAAGCCGCTGTGGCAGACCATGCTGGCCGTCACCGCCCCGGCGGCCCCCGCGACCGGCCGGGTCAGCGGTGCCGCCCTCCGTCTGGAGCTGCGCCGGGCCGCCATCAACGACGGGCTGCTCAAGCTCGCCCCGCTCCTGTGCCCGACGCGGCGCGAGCGGACGCGGACGGCGGCGACGGCGGCGGGCTACCCCGAGTCCGTGGCGCGGGGCATCGCGGCGGCGGTGGACATCCTGGTCGCGGCCGACACGCTGCACGCGCCCGACGGCCGGGGCCGCCCGCTGCCGGCGGGCCGGGCCGGGGCCGCCTTCCTCCCCGACAGCGAACTGGAGTCGGTCGCGCACGCGTTGCGGAACCACGCGGCGGCCATCGAACGGTTCCGCCGGCAGGCGGTCGCCACGGAAGGTCTCACCTCACATGCCTGACATACCCGCCCGCCGCCGTACCGCGCTCGTCATCGGCGGCAGCACGGCCGGCATGCTCGCCGCGTCCGTGCTCGCCAGCCGCTTCCACGAGGTGACGATCGTGGAGGCCGACCGGCTGCCCGCGGGCCCCGAGCCGCGCAAGGGCCTGCCCCAGGCACGGCACGCCCATCTGCTGTGGTCCGGCGGGGTGGAGGCGCTGGAGGAGCTGCTGCCGGGCGTCACCGGGGAGCTGACCGCCCGGGGCGCCGGGCTCGTCGGGGTGATGCGGGACCTGGTCAGCAAGGCGCCCTCCGGGCAGTGGTTCCGGCGGTTCACCGACTCCCGGCACCACATGGTCGTGTGCAGCCGGGACCTGCTGGACGCGGTGATCCGCGCCGACGTCCTCGCCCGGCGCCGGATCACCCTGCGCGACGGGACCCGGGTGGCGGGCCTGACCGGCGACCGCCACCGGGTGACCGGGGTCCGCGTGCCCGGCGGTGACCCGCTGTACGCCGACCTGGTGATCGACGCCGGCGGGCGCGGCTCCCAGGCGGACACCTGGCTGCGGGCCCTCGGCCACGCACCGGTCGAGGAGCGCGTGGTCGACGCGGGCGTCGCCTACGCCAGCCGGGTCTACGCGGCCCCCGACGCCGCGGCGGCGCTGCGCTACCCGGTGGTGAACGTGCAGGCCGACCCGCGCGAGGCACCCGGCCGGGGCGGGGTCGTCGTACCGATCGAGGGCGACCGCTGGCTGGTCACGCTCTCGGGCACCCGGGGCGGTGAACCCTCCGCCGACCCGGACGCGTTCGAGCACTTCGCGCTCACCGGCCTGAAGGACCCGGTCATCGGCCGGCTCCTGGCGCAGGCGAAGCCGCTGACCGACCCGGTGACCACCCGCAGCACGGCCAACCGCCGGCGCTTCTACGAGAAGGCCGGGACCTGGCCGGAGGGCTTCGCCGTCCTCGGGGACGCCGTCGCCGGCTACAACCCGGTCTACGGCCACGGCCTGTCCGTCGCCGCGCAGAGCGCGCTCGCCCTCGGCCGCACCCTCGACCGGTACGGCCCCACCGCGCCCGGCACCGCCCGCCGGATCCAGCGCGCGGTGGCCCGGCCGGTCGGCAACGCGTGGAACCTCGCGGTCGGCCAGGACGCCTCCTACCCCGGGGCCGCGCCCCAGCCGCCGACCGCCGTCGAACGCCTCCTCACCGCCTACGTCGACAGGGCCGTGGCCGCCGGCTCCGAGAACCCGCGCGCCCTGCGCGGCCTGCTGGACGTCATGAGCCTGCGCACCCCGGCGGCCCGCCTGTTCGCCCCGGACATGCTCTGGACCCTCTCCTTCGGCCCCCGCAAGGGCCCCCTGCCGGGCCCGCCGCTGACACGGGCGGAACGGGAGGCGGCCGGGCTGGACTGACCTGACGGCCCCGGCGGGCCGGCGCCGCCCGGGGCAGGCCCGCCGAGCGGGAGGTGCTTCACACCGCCGTGTACGCCACCGGCTCGCTCCCCGGCACCGGTTCCGCGCGGCCCAGTGCCGCCACCACGCCCCGGACGACTTCCGCCTCGACCCGGCCCGCCAGTCCCACCCGGCGCAACCGGACACGGACGCGGCCGGGCAGATCCTGGCGGCGGCACCGGTGTCACGACGGCAGTACCTGTGCCGGGACCGCTCAGGAGAACTCGCCCAGCACGTAGTCGTACTCCTCCACGCCCTGGCGCTCGCAGCGCTCCAGGACCTCCCGTCACGCGGGCTTCCGCTCCTCCCGCGTCGTCTCCGCCCCGTTCCTCGGGCGCCGGGTGGCCGGCCCTCCGGGCGATGGGCCCCGCGGACCGCCGGGCACACCGGGTGCGGGAGACGCGGGGTACGCTCCTGCGGTTCCGGTGTACCGCGTCGCGGCGAGCAGGGTGGGGAAGAGTGGACAAGTCCGAGGCCAAGCAGCTGATCGTCCAGGCGTACGACGCCTGGGACGCCGAGGACTGGCTGACCGCCGCCGGGCTGTTCGAGCGGGTCCTCGCGCACTACCCGGACACGTCGAGGAGCCCGGTGTGGTGGTACGACGCCGCGCTCGCCCACAAGTTCCTGCGCAACTGGGGGAAGGCGTACGAGCTGGGGCGCGAGGCCGCCGCCCGGGCCCCGCGCGGCGAGGGCGACCCGGCGTACTGGAACCTCGGCATCGCGGCGACCATCCAGCGCGACTGGGCGACGGCCCGGGACGCCTGGGAGGGCTTCGGTATCCAACTGCCGCCGGGGGAGGGCGAGATCGACGGGCGGTTCGGGCCGGCGTGCGTCCGGCTGGACACGGACGGGAAGCGGGAGGTCGTCTGGATCGACCGGCTCTGTCCGACGCGCGGCCGGGTGATGAACGTGCCGGTGACCGGCGGGCGCCGCTTCGGTGAGGTCGTCGTCCACGACGGGGAGCCGAAGGGGCACCGGGTCGTCGAGGGGCGCGAATACCCGGTCTTCGAGGAACTCCTCCTCTTCCAGCCCTCCGAGCTGACGACGCTGACCGCGACGGTGAACGCGGGCGAGGCGGCCGACCTCGACGCCCTGATCGAGCTCTTCGACCGGCACGGCTACGGCGCCGAGCCGGCGAGCGGCTTCGAGGTCCTGTGCGCCTGTTGCAGCGAGGGCACGCACGAGCAGGAGCGGAAGACCCACGGAGGCGCCCAGCGGGTGTCCTTCGGGGCGCCCGAGGAGGAGGCCCGCCGCCTGCTCGGCCAGTGGGCGGCGCAGACGCCGATCGGCCGGAGCTGGAGCGGGCTGACCGTGGTCGGCTGACCCCGAGGGTGGCGTTATTGGGGGGAATTGGTCGGAAATGAGGGGTTCCGTCGCGCGGTATCCGTTCTATCCTGGTATCAGCCTACGGGACGAGTGAGGGAGTCCGACCGGAGTAGCCGACTCAGGCGGGATGCGCAGGCATCCGCCCGGGCCGACAGCGACGGTAGGGCTGAGAGGCTGAAAGGCAGCAGTCAGGCCGGACGGCGACCCCTAGGACCTGATCCGGACCATACCGGCGAAGGGAACCCGTCTCGTAGGTCTTCCACGTGCCCGGGGTTCTTCGCGCGCCCCGGGCTCTTCGCGTCCCCGGGCCCTCCGCGTGCCCCGCGGTCTTCCCCCGCCCGCGTCATCCGCGCCCCGTCGGCTCCGTCAGGTCGATCAGCCGGCACACCGTCTCGATGTCGATCTTCACCTGGGCGATGGAGGCGCGGCCCGACAGCCAGGTGATGAGGGCCGAGTGCCAGGTGTGCTCGATGACCCGGACCGCGGAGAGCTGCTCGGGGGTGGGGTCCGCCAGGCCCATCGCGTCCAGGATGATCGCCGTCGTCTGGCGGGAGACCTGGTCGACCTCGGGCGAGACACTGCGGTCGGCGAAGGTGAGGGCGCGCACCATCGCGTCGGCCAGGTGCGGCTCGCGCTGGAGGGCGCGGAAGGCCCGCATCAGGGTCTCCGCGACCCGCTCGGCGGCCGTGTCGCCCGCCGGGGGCTTCCTGCGCAGGGTCCCGTGCATGTGCTCCAGCTGGTCCTGCATGGTGGCGACCAGGAGGTGCACCTTGGACGGGAAGTAGCGGTACAGCGTGCCGAGGGCCACCTGCGACGACTCCGCGACCTCACGCATCTGGACGGCGTCGAACCCGCCCCGGCCGGCCAGCTGCGCGCTCGCGTGCAGGATCCTGCGGCGGCGGGCCTCCTGCCGCTCGGTGAGGGGCGAGGCCGGACGCGAGGTGCTGGCTTCCGCAGGCATGGGTCCCCGTTCCGTGACAGTCGGTGAGGCCGTCTGTTGGGCTCGTGATCGGACAGGATGGCAGGGGGCGCGCCGTGGCGTGAATCACCTGATCCACTGCTCACAGCGCCCCTACCTGCCGGTAGATTCAGAGCCTCCTGAACGATCAAGTCTGAAACTTGTTCTAGATTAGCGTCCCGTCGTAGTCTCGCGGGACAGTGCAGGCAGAAGGGGGCACGGAGTGACCGCTGAGGCCCGGGAAGCGGGTGCCGACCAGGAACCCGCTGCCGACGGCGGACGACCGCTCGACATCGCGCTCCTCACCTACAAAGGGAACCCGTTCTGCGGGGGCCAGGGCGTCTACGTACGACACCTCTCGCGGGAGCTGGCCCGCCTCGGCCACCGCGTGGAGGTCATCGGCTCCCAGCCGTACCCCGTCCTCGACGAGGGCTACCCCGGCCTCTCCCTCACCGAGCTGCCCAGCCTCGACCTCTACCGCCAGCCCGACCCCTTCCGCACCCCGAAGCGGGAGGAGTACCGGGACTGGATCGACGCCCTGGAGGTCGGGACCATGTGGACCGGCGGCTTCCCCGAGCCGCTGACCTTCTCGCTGCGCGCCCGCCGGCATCTGCGCGCCCGGCGCGGCGAGTTCGACGTCGTCCACGACAACCAGACCCTGGGCTACGGCCTGTTGGGCGACATCGGCGCGCCCCTGGTCACCACGGTCCACCACCCCATCACCGTGGACCGGCAGCTGGAACTGGACGCCGCCGCCACCTGGCAGCGCCGCTACTCGGTGCGCCGCTGGTACGCCTTCACCCGCATGCAGAAGCGCGTCGCCCGCCGGCTGCCCTCGATCCTCACCGTCTCCGGCAGCTCGCGCCAGGAGATCGTGGACCACCTCGGCGTCCGGGACGAGCGGGTCCACGTCGTCCACATCGGCGCCGACACCGACCTGTTCGCACCGGATCCGGCCGTCGCCGAGGTGCCGGGCCGGATCGTCACCACCTCCAGCGCCGACGTGCCGCTGAAGGGGCTGGTGTTCCTCGTGGAGGCGCTCGCCAAGGTCCGCACCGAGCACCCCGCCGCCCACCTCGTCGTCGTCGGCAAGCGCCCGCAGGAGGGTCCCGTCGCGCAGGCGATCGAGCGGTACGGCCTCGAAGGCGCCGTCGACTTCGTCAAGGGCATCTCCGACGCCGAGCTGGTCGACCTGATCCGTTCCGCCCAGGTGGCCTGTGTGCCGTCCCTGTACGAGGGCTTCTCGCTGCCCGCCGCCGAGGCCATGGCCACCGGCACCCCGCTGGTCGCCACCACCGGCGGCGCGATCCCCGAGGTCGCGGGGCCGGACGGCGAGACCTGCCTGGCCGTACCGCCCGGTGACGCGGGGGCGCTGGCCGCCGGGCTGAACCGGCTGCTCGGGGACCCGGAGCTGCGGGTGCGCCTCGGCCAGGCGGGCCGCCGACGGGTGCTCGACCGCTTCACCTGGGCCCGCGCCGCCGAGGGCACCGTGGCCCACTACCGGGAGGCCATCGCCCGCTCCGCGGGCCACTCCCCGAGCCGCTCCGCGGCCCAGACCCCCGGCCGCCCCGCGGCCCCGGCAAGTGTTGCAGGCGTCTCCTCCGAAAGCAGGGCCACGTGCTGACCGTCGACTTCTCCCGGTTCCCGCTCGCCCCCGGCGACCGTGTCCTGGACCTCGGCTGCGGAGCCGGCCGGCACGCCTTCGAGTGCTACCGGCGCGGCGCCCAGGTCGTGGCCCTGGACCAGAACGGCGAGGAGATCCGCGAGGTCGCCAAGTGGTTCGCGGCGATGAAGGAGGCCGGGGAGGCACCGCGGGGCGCCACCGCCACGGCGATGGAGGGCGACGCCCTCGCCCTGCCCTTCCCCGACGAGTCCTTCGACGTCGTCATCATCTCCGAGGTGATGGAGCACATCCCCGACGACAAGGGCGTGCTCGCGGAGATGGTCCGCGTGCTCAAGCCGGGCGGGCGCATCGCCATCACCGTGCCGCGCTACGGCCCCGAGAAGGTCTGCTGGGCGCTGTCCGACGCCTACCACGAGGTCGAGGGCGGCCACATCCGCATCTACAAGGCCGACGAGCTGGTCGCGAAGGTCCGTGAGGCCGGGCTGAAGCCGTACGGCAGCCACCACGCGCACGCGCTGCACTCGCCGTACTGGTGGCTGAAGTGCGCGTTCGGCGTCGACAACGACAAGGCGCTGCCGGTGCGGGCGTACCACAAGCTGCTGGTCTGGGACATCATGAAGAAGCCGTTCGCCACCCGGCTCGCCGAGCAGGCCCTCAACCCGCTGATCGGCAAGAGCTTCGTGGTCTACGCGACCAAGCCGCACCTGCCCCGGCTCGCCGAGACCGACGGGGTGGCCGCCGAGTGACCACCCCCCGGACAGAACACCTCGTCCTGCCCGGGGTCCTCACCGCCGAGCAGGCCGCCGCGACCGTCGCCGGCATCCTGGCCGTGCAGCGGGAGGACGGCGCGATCCCGTGGTTCCGCGGGCATCACCTCGACCCCTGGGACCACACCGAGGCCGCGATGGCCCTGGACGCGGCCGGTGAGCACGAGGCCGCCGAGCGGGCGTACGGCTGGCTCGCCCGGCACCAGAACGAGGACGGCTCCTGGTACGCCGCCTACGCCGACGGCGCCCACGACGAGGTCACCGACCGCGCCCGCGAGTCCAACTTCGTCGCCTACATAGCCGTCGGCGTCTGGCACCACTACCTGTCCACGGGCGACGACACCTTCCTGGACCGCATGTGGCCGACCGTCTACGCCGCCGTCGAATGGGTGCTGCGGCTCCAGCAGCCCGGCGGTCAGATCGGCTGGCGCCGGGAGGACGACGGCACCGCGACGACGGACGCGCTGCTGACGGGCAGCTCCTCCGTCCACCACGCCCTGCGGTGTGCGCTCGCCATCGCCGAGGAACGCGAGGAGCCGCAGCCGGACTGGGAGTTGGCCGCCGGGTCCCTGCGCCACGCGATCCGCCGCCACCCGGAGCGCTTCCTGGACAAGGACCGCTACTCGATGGACTGGTACTACCCGGTCCTCGGCGGCGCGCTCACCGGAGCGGAGGCCAAGGCCCGTATCGAGGCGGACTGGGACCGGTTCGTCGTCCCCGGCCTCGGGGTGCGCTGTGTGGTCCCGAACCCCTGGGTGACCGGCGGCGAGTCCAGCGAACTCGCCCTGGCCCTGTGGGTGATGGGCGAGTCCGACCGGGCCCTGGAGATCCTCCAGTCCATCCAGCACCTGCGGGACGCGGACAGCGGCCTGTACTGGACGGGCTACGTCTTCGACGACGACGCCATCTGGCCCCGCGAGCTGACCACCTGGACGGCCGGCTCGCTGCTGCTGGCCGTGGCCGCGCTGGGCGGCCACGACGCCACGTGCGCGGTGTTCGGCGGGGACCACCTGCCGGCCGGACTGGACCCGGACTGCTGCGGCTGACCCCGCACGGGTCCGGCCCGGCCGTCCGCCCGGGTCAGTGCCGGTGCATCCGGTTGGCTATGGCGTGGCCCACGAACAGGTAGACCACCGCGGCGAGCCCGTATCCGGCGACCACCCGGGCCCAGGCCTCGTCGAAGGTGAAGAGGTCGTGGGACCAGCCGGCCAGCCAGGAGGCCGCGTCATGGACGAACTGGACCAGGCTGTTGGCCCGGTTCGCGTCCAACAGGTACATCAGGATCCACAGGCCGAGGATCAGCGCCATGATGTCGGCGACGACCGCGATGACCGTCCCGGCCTGGTTCGCGCCGTTGCGATATCGAGGGGACATACTCTCCGGATTGCCGGGCGGTGTGCCGTGAAACCCCCCAGGGAGCCCGGAGCGAACCCGGACCCGGCCCGGACACCACCCGGACGGCGTCCCCCGGGTGGCGCATCCCGCCGCCCCGGACGAGGCTGCCGGAGGAAGCAGACCGCTCGGGGAGGACACGTCCGGAGGACTCCGTGCCCGTACCGATACGGCGCCTCGTCGTGGCGCTCACCTTGTGCTGCGCCCTGGTGGCGGGTGCCACCGCCTGTGGGGGCAGCGAGAAGAACAGTACGAAGGACACCTCGGCGGCACAGGCCGTTCCCGCCGTCGACAGTCCCAGCCCGACCACGTCCGCGGAGAAGCGCAGGTTCGCCAAGACCCGCTTCGTGCTGGACGCGGGTCTCGCCGCCGGCGCGACCTACCAGTGGATCGTCAAGCCCTGGAAGCAAGGCAAGTTCAAGAAGGGCGCCAAGGGCCGCAAGACCGCCCTGGTCAAGGCGGGTCTCGCCGGCGCCTTCACCTACAACCGGCTCAAGGCGGCCCAGAAGAACGCCAAGGCCGACCCGGCCCTCTCCAAGGCGCTCGCGCCCCTCAGCAAGGGCATCGAGGCCCTGAAGAACCTGCCGTCCAAGCTCCGCAAGGGCGACGAGGACGCGGTGAGCTCGTTCAACGACGTCATCGGCGACGTCAAGGACGCGGGCAAGAGCGCCGGCGCCCCGGTCAAGGACCAGGTGCCCTCGGCCTCCCAGCTCACCAAGGGCTAGGAGTTCAGTTCGGCCAGCACCCGCAGGCTGTGCGGGTCCGGTGACAGGGCCGGCAGGTCCGTCACCGGGCCCCGGCGCCACAACTCCAGCCGCTCGGCGACGCGTTCGCGCGGACCCACCAGGGAGATCAGCTCCTGGATCCGCCGGGCCTCGGCCCCGTACCCCATGCGGGCCATCAGGTCGGCGTGGAAGTTGCGGGCCGCGTGCCCCGTCCCGCAGCATGTGCCCATTTCGTGACGGAGCGTCAGCTATCGGCCGGGAGGCGACTGTACGGCACCGGCCCCCCACCCGGAAGGGCGAGGGGCCGGTGCGGTGCGGTGGTGCGGATCAGCCGCGCTGGATGCCCGAGGTGTCCTGGAGCACGCCGCGGCGGCCGTCCTGGGTCTGCGCGACCAGCGCGGCACCGCGCTGCTCGACGGCCAGGTACCAGGTGCCCGGCGCCAGTTCGGCGATCTGGTTCGGCGAACCGTCCTCCGAGAACAGCGGACGGGGCACCGGCACGGCGAACCAGAACGGCGAGAAGTCCACGGCGGCCGGCTGCGGCGCCGGGGCGGTACCGTGCGCGGCCGGCGGCTGCTGCCCGAACGGCTGCCCCGGCTGCGGCTGCGCACCGTAGGGCTGCTGCGGCTGGGCGCCCGGGTAGCCGTAACCACCGGGCGGCTGGGCGCCGTAGGGCTGCGGGGCGACCGGCTTGGGGGCCGGGACCAGGGCGGCCTGGAGGGCGGGCACCAGCGGGGTGGCGACGGCGGCGGCGGACAGGACGAGAGCGGCGATGAACCCGAGGACGAGACCGGCGCCGGCGTCCACGTTGTCGAGGTCGATCAGCGTCCACAGCAGCGTCCAGGCCGTCAGGATCGCGAAGGCGGTGCCGACCGCGGACAGGTCGAGCCCGGCCACCTTGCGCGGCTGCGGCAGGCAGCGGTTGACGACGATGAGAACGGCACCGATCACCGCGCCCATGTAGGTGCCCAGGCCCATGCCCAGGTTGTCCCACGCGCTCCGGCTGACCTCGGCGCCGAAGCCGGAGTAGGTGTAGAAGTCGAGGAACGACGCGATGAACAGCACCACCGCTGCTCCGATCACCACGCCGTCGCCTCTAGTGAGGGAGCGGATATTCACTTCAGGTCCTTCGTAGGTCGTCTCGTCGTCGGTAGACACTATCGTCCGCAAGATCCGGCTGTCCGGCCGGTTCCGCCCGCCGGTCACGAAGCGCGCAGGAAACTCACGATTCCCTCAGAGATCCCTTGCGCCGCCCGCTGTCGCCAGGCGCCGCTGGTCAGCAGTGCCGCGTCCTTGCTATCGCGCATGTTGCCGCACTCGATGAACACCTTCGGAACCGTTGACAGATTGAGACCACCCAGGTCCGTCCGCGTGACGAGACCGGTGCCGTCGCCGAGGTAGTTGGAGGGCGGCTCCCCCGTCTCGCGGAGGAAGTCGCCCGCGATGCGCACCCCGAGGTCGTGGGACGGGCCGACGATGGCACGGGTGTCGGCGGCACCCGCGTGCACGGAACCCGGCAGGATGACGTGGAAGCCGCGGTCGCCGGGGGCGGAGCCGTCGGCATGGATGGAGATCGCCGCGTCCGCGCGCGCAGTGTTGCCGATCCGGGCCCGCTCGTCCACGCACGGCCCCCACGCCGGACTGTCGCCGTCGCGCGTGAGCCTCACCGTGGCGCCCTGCCCCTCCAGCAGGTCCCGCAGCCGGTGCGCCACGTCGAGCGTGAACCGGGCCTCGGTGTACCCGTCGTTGGTGGACGTGCCGGTGGTGTCGCACTCCTTGCGGTTCGTTCCGATGTCCACCGGGCGGTTGATCTCGGCCGTGTGCCGGAAGTTGCCCGGGTTGTGCCCCGGGTCGATGACGACGACCTTCCCCTTGAGCGGGCCGGAACCGCCCGGCCGGGCGGAGGGCGAGCCGGACGCCTTGCCGTCGCCGCCTCCGCTGCCGTTCCCGCCGCTCGGGGAGGAGGCCGGGGCGGGGGACACCGCGGAGCCGCGCGGGGCCGGCGCGGGGGAGGCCGTACGGTCCGCACCGCCACCGCCGCCGACCGCCTCGTACACCACCCAGCCGAGCAGCGCCCCGGGCACCAGGGCGGCGAGCGCCACGGTCAGCGGGCGCCGCCGGGGCCGGCGGGGCTGCGGGGGATCGAAGTCCGGACCAACGTACGACACGTCTGCGACTCTAACCGGGGCCTCAGATCCCCGCCCCCGTTCGCCGCAGGACACGCAGCGAGCCGGTCGCCGAGACCTCCGCGAACGCCCCGGAACCAAGGGCCCGCAGGTACACCCGGTACGGCGCCTGGCCGGTGAACTCGTCCTCCGGGTGGGGGAAGACGTCGTGGATGACCAGCAGCCCGCCCTCGGCCACGTGCGGCGCCCAGCCCTCGTAGTCGGCCGTGGCGTGCTCGTCCGTGTGGCCGCCGTCGACGAACACCAGCCCGAGCGGGGAGTTCCAGATCGCCGCGATCTGCGGGGAGCGGCCGACGAGGGCGACCACGTGCCCCTCCAGCCCCGCCCTGAACAGCGTGCGCCGGAAGGCGGGCAGCGTGTCCATCAGGCCGACCTCGGGATCGACCGTCTCAGGGTCGTGGTAGTCCCAGCCGGGCTGCTGCTCCTCGCTGCCCCGGTGGTGATCGACGGTGAGCGCCGTGACCCCGGCCGCGCGCGCGGCGTCGGCCAGCAGGACGGTGGAGCGCCCGCAGTACGTGCCGACCTCCAGCAGCGGCAGCCCGAGCCGGCCGGCGGTGACGGCGGCGTCGTAGAGGGCGAGCCCCTCGTCCAGGGGCATGAACCCCTTCGCCGCCTCGAACGCGGCCAGGATCTCGGGCTGGGGAGCGGCGGGCATGGAGCGCCTTTCGGTCGTACGTCGGTCCGGGCGCCCATGCTGCCGCACCCCCTGTCCACGCGTGACAGAGGGTGCGGTGCGAGGGGCGCGGGGACCCGGCGCGATCGGCCGGGGCGGTGCTGCGACCGCCGGACGGCGGACCGGGGCGTCCCGTCAGGCGTTCACGGCCTCCCCGGGCAGCGAGAGGTCCAGGGCGACGGTCCGCTCCTCACCGGAGTGCGTCGCCGAGGAGGCCAGCGGCCCGTGGCCCAGGGCCCGCGCGGCCAGCACGTACGCCCCCTGCGCCGGGACGGCGAGCGCGTAGCTGCCGTCCTCGGCGGAGACGGTGGCGCCGGCCTGCCGCCCCCGGCGGTCGATCAGGGTGACCTTGGCCCGGGCGACGGGCGCGCCACCGGCGTCCAGGATCCGCCCCCGGAACCCGCGCAGCACCTCCTCGGCACGCTCCAGGTTGGCCTCCTCCTCACTGCTCGCCCGCAGCTGGGTGTGCTGCGCCGGGCGAGCCGTCTTCGGCAGGAAGACCGCCAGGACCAGCCCCACCGCGACGGCGGCGGTGGCGATCAGGAAGGAGACCCGGAACCCGTGCATGGTCGGGACGGCGACGCCGTTCACGTTGTTCGCGGTGTTGGCCAGCACCATGCCGATGACGGCGCTCGACACCGATGTGCCGATGGACCGCATCAGGGTGTTCAGGCCGTTGGCCGCGCCGGTCTCCGAGGCCGGGACCGCGCCGACGATGAGCGCGGGGAGCGAGGAGTAGGCGAGGCCGATGCCCGCGCCGAGGATGACGGACGTGATGATCGTCTGCCAGGCCGCGTCCATCAGGCCGAGGCCGCCGCCGTAGCCGATCGCGATGACGACCAGGCCGGTGATCAGGGTGAACTTGGGGCCGTAGCGGGCGGACAGACGGGCGTACACCGGGGCGGTGAACATCATCGTCAGGCCCAGCGGGGCCACGCACAGGCCCGCGACGACCATGGACTGGCCGAGGCCGTAGCCGGTCGCGGTGGGCAGCTGGAGCAGCTGGGGCAGGACGAGCGAGACGACGTAGAAGCTGACGCCGACCATGATCGAGGCCAGGTTGGTGAGCAGCACCTCGCGGCGGGCGGTGGTGCGCAGGTCGACCAGGGGCGCCTGGACGCGCAGCTCGTACAGGCCCCACAGCAGCAGGACGACGACGGCGGCGGCGAACAGGCCGAGCGTCGTGCCCGAGGACCAGCCCCAGTCGCTGCCCTTGGTGATGGGCAGCAGGAGCAGCACCAGACCGGCGGACAGGCCGAGCGCGCCGAGCAGGTCGAAGGAGCCCGCGGCGCGCATCGGGGACTCGGGGACGACGAGGAAGGTGAGCAGGATGGCGAGCGCGCCGAGGCCGGCGGCGCCGTAGAACAGGGCGTGCCAGTCGGTGTGCTGGGCGACCAGGGCCGCGGCGGGCAGCGCGAGGCCGCCGCCGACGCCGATCGAGGAGCTCATCAGGGCCATGGCCGAGCCCAGCTTCTCGCGCGGCAGCATGTCGCGCATCAGGCCGATGCCGAGCGGGATCGCGCCCATGGCGAAGCCCTGGAGGGTACGGCCGACGATCATGGTGAGCAGCTGGTCGGTGAAGGCGCTGACCAGGGCGCCGACCACCATCACGGCGAGGCTGAGGACCAGCATGCGGCGCTTGCCGTAGAGGTCGCCGAGCCGGCCCATGATCGGGGTGGCGACGGCGCCCGACAGGAGGGTCGAGGTGAGCACCCATGTGGCGTTGCTGGGGGCGGTGTCCAGGAGCTGCGGCAGATCCTTGATGACCGGCACGAGCAGCGTCTGCATCACCGCGACCACGATGCCCGCGAAGGCGAGCACGGGGACCACGGCGCCGCCCGCTATCCGGGTGGGCTGGTCGGTCGTCGTCTCTGGCATGGGGTGGGGCCTTCCGCGTGTCATAAGTGCTGGGTAAACCTCGTATGCACAGGCAACTATTCCGTTGCTTCGGGCCCCTAATGAATTCTTGACCGATCCATGGGTTACTGACGCGGTGTCATGGCCGGGGCGTGGCGGGAGGGCGGCGGGAAGGCCGAGCGAGGAGGCGGGGCGGGCGGAGCGAGGATGCAGGGCGGGCGCAGGGGAGGGCGGCGGCGAATCTTCCTGCGGACCGGGGCAACGGTCCGGGCGGCTCATGGACTCCTTTAGACATCTAGGAGGTGCCCATGGGGGACGGGAAGCAGACTCGGAACGAGGAGTTCCAGAGCTTCGTGGTCGGCCGCTGGCCGCGGTTGATGCGTACGGCATTTCTCCTCACGGGGGAGCAGCACGCCGCCGAGGACCTGGTCCAGTCGACGCTCGAACAGGTCTACGTGGCCTGGCGCCGGGTCGGCGGGGCGGACGATCCGGAGGCGTACGTACGGCGCGTGATGATCAACGCGCACGCGCGCAGACACCGCCGAAGGCTCAGGGAGTTCCTGGCGCCGAAGGACGACTCCGGCCTGGTGCGCGAGGTGGCCGACACCGGCGATCTGATCGCCCAGGCCGACGACCGCAGCGCCCTGCTCAAGGCGCTCGCGCAACTGCCCGTCCGGCAGCGGGAGGCGGTCGTGCTGCGCTACTGGGAGGACCTGACGGAGACACAGACGGCGGAGGCGATGGGCTGCTCGGTCGGCACGGTGAAGAGCAACGCGGCCAAGGGGATCGCGAAACTCCGTGCCATACCGGGACTGGCCGACATGGTGACGCACGGAGGGCGGAAGTGATGAGCGCGGACCGGGAGAACCACGACATGACGCAGACGGACATCGCCCTCCTGCTCGCGGACGCGGCGGACGAGGTCGAGATCGGCATAGCCCCGGTCCAGGCCGTCATCCGCGGCGGCCGGCGCCGCAGAGCGCGACGCTGGGCCGTGGCGGCGGCCACCGCCCTGGTGCTGGCGGGCTCGACGGGGGCCACGCTGGCCTTCGCCGGGCTGCCCGGGGAGCGCGCCGGCCGGGGGACGCCGACGGCGCCAGGCCCGGCATCCGCCGAGGAGAGACACGTGTACGCCCCGCAGCGGACGGAGCTGGCGCGGGGGACCGAGCAGGGCAAGCAGTGGCGGGTCTGGGTCGAGGTGTGGGGCGCGCCGCGTGACGCGCGGGAGGCGGACCGGCAGTTCGACGCCATGAAGGCGGTGGGCCTGCGGCCGGCGGTGGACAGGGCCGCCGACCTGGTCGGGAAGACGTCGTACTTCTCGATGCGGTCCTACGGCGGCGGCCGTTCCCTGGTGGTCATGTTCGACACGCACCAGAGGATCGACCGCCTCTCGGGCACCGACCTCATGGCCGCCGCCGTCAGCCTGGAGGAGCCGAGCCCCACGGCCCCCGAGCGGCTGGTGGTCGGCCATGTGGCGAAGTCCGCCCGGGAGGTCACCTGCCGCTGGAAGGACGGCGGTTCCACCGTGGCCCGCCCGGCGGGATCCGCCCCCGCCGCCCATGACGGCACCGCGCTGATCCGCCCGGTGGCGGGCTATCCGGGAGAGAACTGGTTCGTGTGCGTCGCCCCGGAGGGAACGGCCTACGAGAACGCGGACGTGACGAAGTGACCGGGGTGCGTGGTGCGGGGCCCCGCTCCGCCAGCGGTGTTGGTGGCGGTCGGCTTGGAGGGGGGCCTGCGCGACGGCGGATGTGACGGAGTGACCGGGGTGCGTGGTGGGGAGGCTCCGCTCAGAGCCAGCCCTGTTGCCGGGCCTCCCGTACCGCCTCGGCACGGTTGCGGGTGCGGGTCTTGCCGATCGCGGAGGAGAGGTAGTTGCGGACGGTCGACTCGGACAGGCGCAGCCTGCCCGCGATGTCGGCGACGGTCGCCCCGTCCACCGACGCCGTCAGCACCTCCCGCTCACGGGGCGTCAGCGGATTCGGCCCGGCGCTGAGCGCGGCGGTCGCCAGCGCCGGATCGACCACGGTCTCCCCGGTGAGCACACGCCGGATCGCCGCGGCCAGCTCCTCCACGGGCCCGTCCTTGACGAGGAACCCGGCCGCACCGGCCTCCATCGCCCGGCGCAGATAGCCCGGCCGGCCGAAGGTGGTGAGGATCAGCACCCGGCAGTCGGGAGCCTGGTCCCGCAGCTCGGCCGCCGCATCCAGCCCGCTCATGCCCGGCAGCTCGATGTCCAGCAGGGCCACGTCCGGCCGGTGCGTGAGCACGGCGTCCACGATGCCGTCGCCCGAGCCCAGCTGGGCCACGACCTCGATGTCCTCCTCCATGCCGAGCAGCAGGGCGAGAGCGCCACGCATCATGCCCTGGTCCTCGGCCAGCAGCACCCGGATGCGTGTACCGGGCCGGTGGTCCCGGGGCATCTCGTCGTCCATCGCCACAGGTTACGCCGGACGGCCCGGACAGGAACTCAGCGTTTCCCCAGCGGGGGCGGACGGTGTGCACGGGTACCGGGGGAGGGGCGGGCGGTCGTGGGGCGGGGGCGGTGGGGGTACGGCAGCCGGGGGGGGCGGGGGTACGGCGGTGGAGGTGGGCGGCGGTACGGCGGTCGGAGCCGGTACGGCGGTCGGGCCCGGAGAGGGTCTGACGGTCGAGGACCGGGACCTCGGTACGGCGGTCGGGACCGGAGCTGGTACGGCGGTCGGCATCGGAGACGGTACGGCGGGCGTGGCGGGAGTCTCGGTCGGCCGCCGGCCGCAGGGATCGGTGCGTGCTCGCGGAAATTCCCTACCGTGGGCCCTGGAAAGGGCGGAGACTCGGCTCATGGCTGACATGGGGGCGTTCCGGGAGGCGGTCACCGCGTGGGCGGCCGGTGGGCCCGGGGCCCCCGCACGGGAGCTGGCCGCGCGGCTGTCCGTCCGGGCGGCCGTCCTGCTCGAAGGGCCGAGCGACGAGGCGGCGGTCGGCGCGCTGGCCGCGGGCCGCGGCCGGGACCTTGAGGCCGAAGGGGTCTGCGTCCTGCCGATGGGCGGGGCGATGAACGTCGGGCGGTTCGCCGGCCTCCTCGGGCCGGCCGGACTGGGCCTGCGCCTCACCGGTCTGTGCGACGAGCGGGAGCGCCCGTACTACGCCCGCGGCTGGGAGCGGGCCGGCGCGGCACAGCACGGGTTCTTCGTCTGCGCGGCGGATCTGGAGGACGAGTTGATCCGCGCGCTGGGTGTGACCCGGGTGGCGGAACTGGTCCGGGCGGAGGGCGACCTGCGCGCGCTGAAGACCTTCCTGCGTCAGCCCGCGCAGCGGGGCCGCACCGCACAGCAGCAGTTGCGCCGCTTCCTCGGCACGAAGAAGGGGCGGAAGATCCACTACGGCCGTGTTCTGGTCGAGGCCCTCGACCCCGATCGCACACCCGCCCCGCTCGACGGACTGCTCACCAGCCTCTGACCGCCCGGCGGGCTCGTCACAGACGGCTCCTCCCAGATAGCGCGGCACGGACGGCTCGGCACCGACGGCCCGGCACAGAGGGCCCGTAAAGACTCGGCATGGTCCGGTGCGGCGGGGGTTGACGCCTCTTGACCGTGCACAAACAATCGCCCCTGCAATCGCCCGTGCCGTGCCCGCGCATTTCCTGGAATCCGCAGAAATTCCGCAGGCGAACAGGTTCGGTATTTCGATCGAACGGCGTTCGGGATCCCGGACAAGCCTCGCCCCACGACGAACCCGAGGTGCACCGTGCTGACGAGAACCCCCCGCGCCCCCGGCGCCCCGCGCGCCCCCCGCACACCCCGCGCCCTCCTCTCCCTCCTGGCCGTCTGCGCCACCCTCGCCGCGCTGTTCCTCGGCACCGGCGCACCCCCGGCCGCCGCCGCGAGTTCGCGGCCCTGTGACCTCTACGCCGCCGCCGGCACCCCGTGTGTCGCCGCGCACAGCCTGGTCCGGGCGCTGTACGCGTCGTACAACGGGCCGCTGTACCAGGTGCAGCGCGCCAAGGACGGGGCGAAGACGAACATCGGTCCGCTGTCCGCCGGCGGGTATGCCGACGCAGCCGCCCAGGACTCCTTCTGCGCCGGGACGACCTGCATCATCACCGAGATCTACGACCAGTCCCCGCGCCACAACGACCTCACGATCGAGGGCGCGGGCGGGGCCGGGGCCGCCGATGTGGGCGCGCCCGCGGACGCGCTGCCGGTGACCGCCGGCGGCCACCAGGTCTACGGTCTGGAGATTTCCGCCGGCATGGGGTACCGGGACAACTCCACCTCGGGCGTGGCCGTGAACGGGCAGGCCGAGGGGATGTACATGGTGACCTCGGGCACGCACGTCAACAACCGCTGCTGCTTCGACTACGGCAACGCCGAGACCAACAACATGGACACCGGCAACGGCCACATGGACGCCATCAACTTCGGCACCGAGTGCTGGTTCTCGCCCTGCTACGGGCAGGGTCCCTGGGTGCAGGCCGACCTGGAGAACGGGCTGTTCCAGTCCGACGCCGGCTACAGCAGGAACACCTCCAACACCGGGACCGGCCCGCTGCCGTTCGTGACCGCGCTGCTGAAGAACAACGGCCAGGACCATTTCGCGCTGAAATACGGAAATGCCCAATCGGGCGGGCTGACGACCACCTATTCCGGGGGTGAGCCGACCGCGGGCGGATACAAGCCGATGCACCAGGAGGGCGCGATCGTCCTCGGCACCGGCGGCGACAACAGCAACGGCTCGATCGGGTCCTTCTTCGAGGGCGTGATGACCGCCGGCATCCCGACGGACGCCGCCGACAACGCAGTCCAGGCCGACATCGTCTCCGTCGGCTACGGCGGCCCGACCGGCAGCACCGGCACGCTGAGCCCCGGCTCCGAGACCTCCCTGCGCGCCACGACCTCCTGCTGCACCGGCGACTACGTCCGCCACCAGAACGACGCGGCCGTCATCTCCCCGGTGACGTCGGGCAGTTCGTCCCTCGACAAGAACGACGCCACCTGGATCGTCCGCCGGGGACTGGCCGACAGCTCCTGCGTCTCCTTCGAGTCACGGAACTACCCCGGGGACTTCCTGCGCCACTCCAACTACCGGGTCTACCGGCAGCCGATGGACGGCACCGCCCAGTTCCGGGCCGACGCCACCTTCTGCCCGCAGACCGGCAAGAGCGGCACCGGCACCTCGTTCGCCTCGTACAACTACCCGACGCGCTACCTGCGCCACTACGACCACACCCTCTACATAGCGAGCAACGGCGGAGCCAACGCCTTCGACAGCAGCACGTCGTGGACGGCCGACGTCAGCTGGGCGGTCGCCGCGCCCTGGGCGCCGTGACCGCAGCCGCGTCAGTCGTAGCGGCACCCGTACCCGCGCCCGGACCGGTGCCCACCGCCGTCGCCCACTCGGCACCGCCCGCCGGAAGGTCACCGCTCACCGGAAGGTCGGCGGTGACCGTGAAGCCGCCGCGTGGCGCCGGGCCGGCCGTGAGGGAGCCGCCCGCCGCCGCGAGGCGTTCGGTCAGCCCCGTCAGCCCCGTACCGCCGGCGCCCGCACCGGCGGCCGGGGTTCCGGCGCCCGTGCCGTTGTCCGTGACCGTCAGCCGGACCCGGTCGGCGGCTCCCTCGACGGTGATCTCGCAGCGGTCGGCACGGCTGTGCCGGACGACGTTGGTGACCGCCTCGCGCACCACCCAGCCGAGCAGCGCCTCGGTCTGCGGGGCCAGCGGCGCCCCGGACTGGCGGACCACCGGCTGCACGCTCGCCGCGGAGAGCGCCGACCGGGCCCGGGTCAGCTCGGTGGCCAGGCTGCCCTCGCGGTAGCCGGTCACCGCCTCGCGGATCTCGGTGAGGGCCTGCCGGCCCACCGACTCGATGTCCGAGACCTGTGCCAGCGCCGCGTCGAGGTCGCGTGGCGCGAGCCGGCGGGCCGCCTCCGACTTCACCACGACCACCGACAGGGTGTGCCCGAGCAGATCGTGCAGATCGCGGGAGAAGCGCAGCCGCTCCTCCGCCACCGCCCGCCGGGCCAGCTCCTCCCGGGCGGCCCGCAGTTCCCGCACGGCCTCGGACAGGCTGAGGATCGCGGCGGTGACCATGCTGGACAGGAAGGTGGCGTAGGCGATGCCCGACGCGTCGTCCCAGCCGTCCCGCAGCCAGGTGGCGGCTCCCGCGTAGAGCGTGAGCAGCAGGCCCACGCGGCCCAGCCACGGTCCGCGCAGGGTGGCGCCCGTGGCGAGGCCCAGCAGCGGGAAGAACATCAGCCAGTTGCCGCCGTACCCGAGGGCGAGGCCCGTCGTGACCAGGCCGAGCAGGCCCAGCGCCACCCGGGTGGACGCCGACTCGCGCCTGGCCCGGTCGAAGGCGCGGAAGGTGACGTAGACGTAGAGGGAGTTGAAGGCGAGCAGGCCCAGGCCGCCGATCCACGGGTTCGGGGTCTCGCCCTGGAGCACGTTGGAGAGGGAGCCCATGCCCAGCAGCAGCCAGGGCAGCAGGGTGAAGCCGGTGGGCGGCGGGCCCGGATGCCCGGCGGCCGAGGGGTCCGCCCCCTCGCACCGGGCGGCCCGCGAGCGCCGCGGGTCCGCCCGCCACACCGGCCGTTCCCGCTGCCAGGCCGCCATCCGGCAGCTCAGCCTCTGCCACCACGTCATCTCCGAGTCCCCCGTCCCCGTCGTTCGAACGGCCCGTCCCCGCACGGGGGCGGGAGGGCGGTACGGCGTACGGATCGAACGGTACGGAACCGGGAGCGGGCGCGGGCAGACACGCATGTACCGAATCGGGCAGGACAAAAGTCACGGCCGGCCGGGCCGGGCTGACATACCGTCAGGAGACTTCACAACTGCGGAGGGCTCGGCTATACAGGGGGCGCCGGACTGGAACGCGTTCTAGGTCCGCACGTGGACGACCTCGGTGCGGCCGACGGTGCGGACGTCCGCACCGAGGTCTTGAGACCCGTCAGGAGCCCCATGCCCATCGACGCCGCCAAGGCACTCGCCGCCGAGCCCCGGTCGGGAGAGATCTCCTGGACGCGCAAGGACGTCCTGCTCTACCACCTGGGCATCGGCGCGGGCGTCCCTGCCACCGACCCCGACGAGCTGCGCTACACCCTGGAGTCCCGGCTGCACGTCCTGCCCAGCTTCGCCACCGTCGCGGGCGCCGGCTCACCGGGCGTGATCAGCGGGCTGTCCATGCCCGGCGTCGACGTCGACCTCGCCCGCGTCCTGCACGGCGGCCAGACGCTCACCCTGCACCGCCCGCTCCCGGCCGAGGGCACCGCCACCGCCACCGGCCGCATCGCCGCCGTGTACGACAAGGGCTCGGCCGCCGTCCTCGTCATGCGCACCGACGTCGCCGACAGCGAAGGCCCGCTGTGGACCAACGACGCGCAGATCTTCGTACGGGGAGAGGGTGGCTGGGGCGGCGACCGGGGGCCGTCCGCCCGGCGCGAGCCGCCCACCGGGGAACCGGACCGGGTCGTCGAGCGGCGCCTGCGCGAGGACCAGGCACTGCTCTACCGCCTGTCCGGGGACTGGAACCCGTTGCACGCCGACCCCGAGTTCGCCAAGCTCGCCGGCTTCGAACGGCCCATCCTGCACGGCCTGTGCACCTACGGCGTGACGCTGAAGGCGGTCGTCGACACCCTGCTCGGCGGGGACGTGAGCCGGGTGCGGTCGTACGCCACGCGGTTCGCCGGGGTCGTGTACCCGGGGGAGACCCTGCGGATCCGGATGTGGGCTTCGGAAGCCTCCGTACGGGCCGCCGTGAGCGCCGTCGAACGGGACGACGCGCCCGTCCTCGCCGACACCATCGTTCAGCACTCCTGACAGACCGCCAGTGAGGGGATGGGCGAAGGGGGCGCCCGCCGAGCGGGCGCCCCCTCATCTTCACTGCCGTC
Source organism: Streptomyces corchorusii (assembly GCF_001514055.1). Taxonomy (NCBI): domain Bacteria; kingdom Bacillati; phylum Actinomycetota; class Actinomycetes; order Kitasatosporales; family Streptomycetaceae; genus Streptomyces; species Streptomyces corchorusii. The sequence goes on from NZ_KQ948351.1 coordinate 877,559, forward strand.
AGGCAGCTGCCTCCGCCGTCTCCTGGGCCGGCTTGCGATGCCGGCCGTGCGGAGTCGACTCGCTCTCCTGGGCCGCGACCGGGCCCCGGTGCCGGCCGTGACCGGCGTTCTGGGAAGAGCCGGCAGACAGCTGCTCAGTGGTGCTGGTGTCGCTCATCGGACGTATTCACCCCGTCAACCTGATCTTTCGTACAGCCGGGCGAGTTTAACCGGCGCACCACGGGCCGAATCCAGGCGCACACGCCAACCGGCACTAGTTCGTTACAAGACGCCCCAAGGGTGCCTGCTGCAACGGCACGGGCCGGGCCGCCGCCGGCACCGGAGGGCCCGGTTCCGCCCCCACCGGACCCACCCGCTCGAAGGCCCCGGCGGCGCCGCCGTCCGGGTCCGGCCCCTGGGCGCCACCCGCCCTCTCCGCGGCGACGCCCCCCGTCCTCTCCGCGGCCACGACCCCCGTCCCTTCCCTTGCCGCGTCCCCCGCCCCCGCCCCCGCCGTCGCCGGGGCCGCGACCCCGCCCGGTGCCGGCACGTCCGACACGCCGCACGGGGTCGCCTCCGTGGCGTACGGCAGGCGCAGCACCCCGTCGCGCGTGCACAGCCCGGTGCCCGCCAGCCAGCCCTCGGGCGCCGGGAGGTGCCGGACCTCACGGCCGGCGGGCCGCCACACGCCCACCCAGGTGCCGAGGGACCCGTCGATGCGCAGGCCCACGGCGCAGTTCTCCGGCATCAGCACCTGCCCGGGCTGGATCGCGAACGGCGTCACCACGCACTCCGGCACCCGCAGGCACTCCGGGAACCGCACCGGCAGGGTGCTGCCGAGGACACCCCAGCCCAGGCGCTCCCGTCCGGGCGAGGGCGCGTCCGAGGAGATCAGCAGCAGGCCGCTGTCGGGGTCGGCGAGCAGCAGCCGGTCGTCGCTGCCCTCGGCGATCTGGAGCAGCGGCGAGACCTCGCCGGCGCGCTCCAGGTCCACCACGACCGTCTTGGTGCGTCCGTCCAGTTCCCGGTCCAGCGCCAGCAGCCGTCCGGAGCCGTCCAGCCAGACCCCGCCCGAGCAGCGCCCCGGCACCTCGGCGCACCGCTGCGGGCCGAACGCCCCGCCCGCCACCAGCCACACCACGCTGGAGCGCGGTCCGACCGCGAGGGCGTACGCCCGCACGCCCCCCGGCGCCGGCGGCAGCAGGGTGAGCCGGGTGCCGGGCCCGGCGCACTCCACCGCGCCCAGCGGCAGCTCGCCGGTGCCGGGCCCGGTCGGGTACAGCAGCGAGAAGGCGTGCCGCCCGGCCACCGGGCGGTGGATCAGCACCCGCCCGTCACCCATCGGCTGCACCTCGGTCCCGGGCCCCTCGGGCTGGTTCCCGGGCAGGGGCACCGCGTACGGCTCCGGGCCGTCCAGGGTCCAGCGCTCCGGGAACCAGGAGTCACCGTCACGGGCGAGCCGGGCCGCGTACGCGCCGTCCGCCGTGATCGCGCACCCCGTCCCCGGCACGCCGGCGGTCCCGTCCGTGGAGGGGGGTTCGATCGCACAGACCGTCATCGTTCGGTCACCTCCGGCGACGAAGCTAGTTTTCGCGCGCGGAGGCGGGGGACCGGCCCTCCCCGGCTTCACACGTACGGGTGGTGCAGAAGCGATTCACCTGAGGAAACCGGGGCGTCTGTGCTGAGCGGGGGCAGACCGGACGCATGCGGTACAGCCCCGCCGAGCAGCCAGGTAGCCTTGGGCCGTGCCCCGTCTGTCTGAAGTCATCGCCGCGCTGGAGAACCTGTGGCCCGCAGAGCGGGCCGAGTCCTGGGACGCGGTCGGCACGGTCGTGGGCGACCCCGCCCAGGAGGTCACCCGGGTCCTGTTCGCCGTCGACCCCGTCCAGGAGATCGTGGACGAGGCGGTGCAGCTCGGCGCCGACCTTCTGGTCACCCACCACCCGCTCTACCTGCGCGGCACGACCACGGTCGCGGCCACGCACTTCAAGGGCCGGGTCGTGCACACGCTGATCAAGAACGACGTCGCGCTGCACGTCGCCCACACCAACGCCGACACCGCGGACCCGGGCGTCTCCGACGCCCTCGCCGGGGCCCTCGACCTCCGCGTCGTACGCCCCCTCGTGCCGGACCCCGCCGACCCCGAGGGCCGCCGGGGCCTGGGCCGCGTCTGCGAACTCGACCACCCCCTCACCGTCCGCGAACTGGCCGCCCGCGCCGCCGAGCGGCTGCCCGCCACCGCGCAGGGCATCCGGGTGGCCGGCGACCCCGAGGCCGTCGTCCGCACCATCGCCGTCAGCGGCGGTTCCGGCGACAGCCTCTTCGACCAGGTCCGCGCGGCCGGCGTCGACGCCTTCCTCACGGCCGACCTGCGCCACCACCCGGCCTCCGAGGCGGTGGCCCACAGCCCCCTCGCGCTGCTCGACGCGGCGCACTGGGCCACCGAGTGGCCCTGGTGCGAGCTGGCCGCGAGCCAGCTCGACGAGATCTCCGACCGTCACGGCTGGGACCTGCGCGTCCACGTCTCCAAGACGGTCACCGACCCCTGGACCGCCCACGCGGCGTCCCCCGCCACCGCCCACCCGTCGCCCACCACCACCCTTCCAACGAGCGCTTCGCGCGCCCCTTCCGATACCACGGGAGCCCCCAACTGAACGCCGCGCCCGCCGACCAGATCCGACTCCTCGACGTCCAGGCCCTCGACGTCCGCCTCCAGCAGCTCGCGCACAAGCGGAGGTCCCTGCCCGAGCACGCCGAGATCGAGTCGCTGACGAAGGACCTCACGCAGCTGCGCGACCTGCTCGTGGCCGCGCAGACCGAGGAGAGCGACTGCGCCCGCGAGCAGACCAAGGCCGAGCAGGATGTCGACCAGGTGCGCCAGCGCGCCGCCCGCGACCAGCAGCGCCTGGACTCCGGCGCGGTCACCTCGCCGAAGGACCTCTCCAACCTCCAGCACGAGATCGCCTCCCTCGCCAAGCGGCAGGGCGACCTGGAGGACGTCGTCCTGGAGGTCATGGAGCGCCGCGAGGCCGCGCAGGAGCGGGTGAACGAGCTGACCGAGCGGGTCGCCTCCGTGCAGTCGAAGATCGACGACGCCACCGGTCGCCGGGACGCGGCGTTCGAGCAGATCGACGGCGAGGCCGCCTCGGTGACCAAGGAGCGCGAGGTCGTGGCGGCCTCCGTCCCCGCGGACCTGCTGAAGCTCTACGACAAGCTGCGCGAGCAGCAGGGCGGCATCGGCGCGGCCAAGCTGTACGCCCGCACCTGCCAGGGCTGCCGGCAGGAGCTGGCCATCACCGAGCTGAACGAGATCCGCGCGGCGGCGCCGGACACGGTGGTCCGCTGCGAGAACTGCCGCCGCATCCTGGTGCGTACGGCCAAGTCGGGTCTGTAAGGGGCTTCAGGGGTGCGGGAGTTCATCGTCGAGGCCGACGGCGGGTCGCGGGGCAACCCCGGGCCCGCGGGCTACGGGGCGGTCGTGCTCGACGCGGCCACGGGTGAGGCCCTGACCGAGGCCGCGGAGTACATCGGCGTCGCCACGAACAACGTCGCCGAGTACCGCGGCCTCCTGGCCGGCCTCCGCGCCGCCCACGCGCTCGACCCGTCGGCCCGGGTCCACGTCCGCATGGACTCCAAGCTCGTCATCGAGCAGATGTCGGGCCGCTGGAAGATCAAGCACCCCGACATGAAGCCGCTGGCGGCGGAGGCGAGGTCCGTCTACCCCCCGGACCAGGTCACCTACGAGTGGATCCCGCGCGAGCGGAACAAACACGCGGACCGCTTGGCGAACGAGGCGATGGACGCGGGGGCGAAGGGCCGGCAGTGGTCACCGTCGCGGTCCGGCGCGGCCCTGACGGAGGACCGGGCCGTCGGTGCGGCCTCAGAATCCGCCGCAGCTGCGGGCAGTTGTGCCGCTGGGGCGGCGCCCGTCCCAGAGGAGGCGGCACCTCCCAGCGAGCAGCGCCCCGAATCCCCCAGCGAAGGGCGCCCCTCCAGCTCCGGTGGGGAAACCGTGAGCGAGCGGCGCGTCACCAGTGCCCCCGGCTGGAGCGCCGCCCCCGACCTGGGCGCGCCCGCCACCCTCGTCCTGCTCCGGCACGGCGAAACCCCCCTGACCCCCCAGAAACGCTTCTCCGGCAGCGGCGGCACCGACCCCTCCCTCTCCGCCGCGGGCCGGGAGCAGGCGCACCGGGTCGCCGAGGCGCTGGCACGGCGCGGCACGATCCAGGCCATCGTCGCCTCCCCCCTCGCCCGCACCCGCGAGACCGCCGAGATCGTCGCCGCCCGCCTGAACCTGGACGTCACGCTCGACGACGGCCTGCGCGAGACGGACTTCGGCGCCTGGGAGGGCCTGACCTTCGGCGAGGTCCGCGAGCGCCACCCGGACGACCTCGACGCCTGGCTCGCCGACCCGGAGGCCCACCCCACCGGCGGCGGCGAGAGCTTCGCCGAGACGGCCACCCGGATCGCCGCGACCCGCGACAAGCTGGTCGCGGCCCACGCGGGCCGTACGGTCCTGCTGGTCACGCACGTCACCCCGATCAAGACCTTCGTCCGCCTCGCGCTCGGTGCCCCGCCCACGTCGTTGTTCCGGATGGAGCTCTCGGCGGCCTCCCTGTCGGCGGTGGCGTACTACGCGGACGGCAACGCGAGCGTACGGCTGTTCAACGACACCTCCCACCTGCGCCCCTGAGCCCCCCGGGCGGCTACGCCCCCGAGCCGCCCGAGGGCCTCAACCCGGCCGCCGTACGGGCCAGTTCCTCGATCCGCCCCCAGTCCCGCGCGGCCACCGCATCCGCCGGGACCATCCAGCTCCCGCCCACACAGCCGACGTTGGGAAGGGCCAGGTACTCCGGCGCGGTCTTCGGCCCGATCCCGCCCGTGGGACAGAACCGGGCCTGCGGCAACGGCCCGGCCAGCGAGCTCAGATACGCCGTACCGCCCGCCGCCTGCGCTGGGAAGAACTTCATCTCCCGCACCCCGCGCTCCAGCAGCGCGACGACCTCCGAGGTGGTCGACACCCCGGGCAGGAACGGCACCCCGGACCCGCGCATCGCCTCCAGCAGCGCCTCCGTCCACCCGGGACTGACCAGGAACCGCGCCCCGTCCGCCGTACAGGCGTCCACCTGCTCCGGCGTGATCACCGTGCCCGCCCCGACCACGGCCTCCGGGACCTCGGCGGCGATGGCCCGGATCGCGGCGGGCGCGGCCGGGGTCCGCAGGGTCACCTCGATGGCGGGCAGTCCGCCCGCGACCAGCGCCCGCGCCAGCGGTACGGCGTCGGCGGCGTCGGTGAGCACCACCACGGGCACGACGGGGGCGAGGTCCAGCACGGAGGCAGCCGGAAACGGGGGCAGCGGCGAGGTCATGCGCTCATCGTGCCCAGGTACCCCAACCTCCGCAATGAGCGTTGCGTATGATGCAACGCCTTACGGTGTCCTCAGTGGATCTCGTCCACCAGCACATCCAGCGCCCACGCCTTGCCCGCCTTCCCGGGCGCCTCCGCCTCCACGACGTACCCCAGCTCCCGCAGCACCTCCACCAGCTCCGCGGGATCCCTCGGCGCGGCCCCGGCGGTCAGCAGACCGCGGACGATCCGGCCCTTCGTCGCCTTGTTGAAGTGGCTGACGACCTTCCGGGTCGGCGCGTGCAGCACCCGTACCGTCGCCGTGCGCCCGGCCACCTCGCCCTTCGGCCTCCACGCCGCCGCGTACGCCGAGGACCGCAGGTCGAGGACCAGGCCGCCGGCCGCCGCCTCCGGCAGCACCTCGGCCATCGGCGCCCGCCAGTGCCCGGCCAGCGCGCCCAGCCCCGGCAGCTTCACGCCCATCGAGCAGCGGTAGGAGGGAATCCGGTCGGTCACCCGCACGGCACCCCACAACCCGGAGAAGACCAGCAGCGAGTCCGCCGCGCGGCGCCGCGCCGCCGCGTCCAGCGTGGCCAGGCCGAGGGCGTCGTACAGGACACCGGTGTAGACCTCCCCAGCCGGGCGGGCGCCGGCCGTGCGCAGCCCGGCGTTCTTCGCGACCTCGCCGCGCAGCCCCTCGCTCAGCCCCAGCACCTCGCGGGCCTTCTCCTCGTCGGCGGAGCACAGCTCGACCAGCTCCCCGAGCACGGCCTCCCGCGCGGGGGTCAGCCCCGGCAGGGACAGCGACTCCAGCCGAAGCGGGGCACCCTCGCCCGCGTTCGCCTTGCCTTCCGAGGGCGGCAGCAGGACCAGCAACACGTACTCCTCACGTAGACCTCCGCGCCAGGGTACGGCGTGACTCCGCCGCCACCTCGGCCTACGCTCGCTCCATGCCCCGCCGCAAGATCCATGTCACCGGCGCTCCCGAAGCCCCCCTCCGGGCCGCGCTCGCCGCGCTCCGTTCCGAACTCGGCATACCGGAGGACTTCCCGCCGGAGGTCCACGCTGCGGCCGAGCAGGCGGCCAAGGACCCGGCCCTGCCGGTGTACGACGCCACCGACATCCCCTTCTTCACCCTGGACCCGCCCACCTCCACGGACCTCGACCAGGCCACCCACCTGTCCCGACAGGGCACCGGCTACCGCGTGCGGTACGCCATCGCCGACGTCGCCGCCTTCGTCGCACCCGGCGGAGCCCTGGACGCGGAGGCGCACCGGCGGGTGACCACCCTGTACTTCCCGGACGAGAGGGTCCCGCTGCACCCCACCGTGCTCAGCGAGGGCGCGGCCAGCCTGCTGCCCGGCCGCACCCGGCCGGCCGTGCTGTGGACGATCGACCTGGACGCGGAGGGCCGTACCCGCGCCGTCGACGTGCGCCGGGCCCTGGTCCGCAGCCGGGCCAAGCTCGACTACGCCCACGTGCAGCGGGACATCGACAAGGGGACGGCCGAGGAACCCGTCGCGCTGCTCAAGGAGATCGGCGAGGCACGGGAACGCCTGGAGGCCGAGCGCGGCGGGATCTCCCTGGACGTGCCCGAGCAGGAGATCATCGAGCAGGACCACACCTACGCGCTGCGCTACCGCGCCCCGCTGCCCGCCGACCGCTGGAACGCCCAGCTCTCCCTGCTCACCGGCATGGCCGCCGCCGATCTGATGCTCGCCCACGGTGCCGGCATCCTGCGCACCCTCCCCACCGCCCCCGACGGCGCCGTCGCGCGGCTGCGCCGTACCGCCACCGCCCTGCGCATCGACTGGCCGCACCACGTGTCGTACGCGGCCCTGCTGCGCACCCTGGACCCGCACGACCCGCACCACGCGGCCTTCCTCCAGGAGTGCACCACCCTGCTGCGCGGGGCCGGCTACACCGTCTTCCAGGACGGCCGGCTGCCCGGGCTCACCACGCACGCGGCCGTCGCCGCCGCCTACGCGCACTGCACCGCCCCGCTGCGCCGCCTCGCCGACCGGTACGCCTCGGAGATCTGCCTCGCCGCCGTCGCCGGCCAGGACCCGCCCGACTGGGTGTTCGCCGCGCTGGACGCGCTGCCCCGGCGGATGGCCGACGGCTCCCGGCGCGCGGGCACGGTCGAGCGGGAGTGCGTCGACATCGTGGAGGCGGCCCTGCTCAAGGACCGGATCGGGGACGTCTTCGACGGCTGTGTCGTGGACGTCGACGAGCACCGGCCGAACGTGGGCACCGTCCAGGTGCTGTCCCCGGCGGTCATCGGACGCGTCGAGGGCACCGACCTGCCGCTCGGCGAACGCCTGCGCGTCCGGCTCACCCGCGCCGACCCGGGCACGTCGAAGATCCTCTTCACCGTGGCCTGAGCGCCTGGACGAACGCGGCATGGAATGGCGGCTTCCGGCGCTGTACGCGACAACAGGGGCCACGGCGCACGACGGGCGCCGTGGCGGAAGCCGCGGGAGGACGGTCCGATGGGGGAACAGGCGCGCTGGACACGGGCCCGGCTGGGCCGCTGCGGACCCCCGCTCGACCTGCTCACCGCGAGCTTCCGCCGGCACGTCTACGCCCCGCACGCCCACGACGAGTACACGATCGGCGTCTGCGTCGGCGGCTCGGAGATCATCGACTACCGGGGCGGCCGCATCCGCACCGGCCCCGGCACGATCGTCGTCCTCGAACCCGGCGAGATGCACACCGGCGGCCCCGGCAACCCCACCGACGGCTACGCCTACCGCGCCCTGTACGCCGAGCCGTCCCTGCTGGCCGACGGCACCCTCGGCGGCCTGCCGCACTTCCGCGAACCCCTCGTCGACGACCCGGCGCTGGCCGAGGCCCTGCGCACCGCCCACACGCGACTGAGCACCTGCCCCGACCCGCTGGAGGCCGAGTCCGTCCTGCCCTGGGTGCTCACGGCCCTGGCCCGACGCCACTCCACGGCCCGCCCGCTCGCCGACCGCGTCCCCGGCGCCGACGCCATAGCCCGCACGGTCCGCGACCGCCTCGCCGACGAACTCACCGACCCGCCCTCCCTGGCCCTGCTCGCCACCGACCTCGGCCTGTCCCGCTACCAGCTCCTGCGCGCCTTCCGTACGACGATGGGCATACCCCCCTACGCCTGGCTCGCCCAGCACCGGGTCACCAAGGCGCGGGTCCTGCTGGAGAACGGCCTGCGCCCCGCCGAAGTGGCCGCCCACGTCGGCTTCGCCGACCAGGCCCACCTGACCCGCTGGTTCCGCCGGGTGCTCGGGGTGACCCCGGCGGCCTACCGCAACAGCGTTCAAGACAGCCCCGGACCGGGAGGCCGACACTCGGCCGCATGACTGCACGCGGCTGGTTCCTGTTCTCCCTGATGGGAGTGGTCTGGGGCATCCCCTATCTGATGATCAAGGTGGCGGTGGACGCGGTGTCCCCGCCGGTGGTGGTGTTCACGCGCTGCGCGCTCGGCGCGGCCCTGCTGCTCCCGTTCGCCCTCCGCCAGGGCGGCTTCGGGGACGCGATACGACGCCACTGGCGCCCCATGCTGGCCTTCGCGGTCCTGGAGATCATGATTCCCTGGTTCACCCTGACCGACGCCGAACGGCAGCTGTCCAGCTCGACGGCGGGCCTGCTGATCGCGGGCGTACCGATCGTCGGCGTGGTCCTGGCCCGGTTCCTCGGCGACACCGAACACCTCGGCGTCCGCCGGGTCTCGGGCCTGACCCTGGGCCTGGCGGGGGTGGCGGTCCTCACCCTCCCGCACCTCACCGGCGGCGACGCCCGCTCCCTGGCGGAGGTCCTGGTGACGGTCCTCGGCTACGCCACGGCGCCCCTGATCGCCGCCCGCCGCCTCAAGGAGGTCCCGTCGCTCCATCTGACGGCCGCGTGCCTCACCCTGGCCGCCCTGGTCTACGCCCCCGCGGCGGCCCTCACCCGCCCGGCCGCCCTGCCCTCGCCCACCGTCCTGGCCGCGCTCGCCGGACTGGGCGTGATCTGCACCGCGGTGGCGTTCGTGGCGTTCCTGGAACTGATCAAGGAGGCCGGCCCCACCCGGGCCACGGTGATCACCTACGTCAACCCGGCGGTGGCGGTGGCGGCGGGCGCCCTGTTCCTGGACGAACCGCTGACCCTTCCGGTGCTGGCCGCCTTCGCCCTCATCCTGGCCGGCTCGGTCCTCGCGACGGCCGCGGGTCCGCGACGCGGCACGCGCCCGGTACCATGGTCGTCACGGCAGACGAGCCGGGCGGACGGCCGCGTGGAGTCCCCCTAGGGGGCTTCCCGAGGAACGTCCGGGCTCCACAGGGCAGGGTGGTGGCTAACGGCCACCCGGGGTGACCCGCGGGACAGTGCCACAGAAAGCAGACCGCCCGGGGCTCCGGCCCCTGGTAAGGGTGAAACGGTGGTGTAAGAGACCACCAGTGCCCAGGGTGACCTGGGCAGCTAGGTAAACCCCACCCGGAGCAAGGTCAAGAGGGGCCGCCTTTCGCAAGAAGGGCGTCCCTGCGCGGACGATCGAGGGCGGCCCGCCCGAGTCCGCGGGTAGACCGCACGAGGCCGGCGGCAACGCCGGCCCTAGATGGATGGCCGTCGCCCCGGCGTCCGCGAGGACACCGGGGAACAGAACCCGGCGTACAGCCCGACTCGTCTGCCCCTACCTGCGGCTTTGCCTTGGAAAGGGCCTCTGACCTGCGTCGGAGGCCCTTTCCGGTCTTTCGGGGGCTTGCCGCGTTACGCAGCGGAAAGTCCCTCTGAAGTCCCTCAGACAGCACTGAAAGTCCCTGAAAAGTCCCTGGAGCGGAGGGGCGGGGGACGCCTCTGACCTGGGCCAGATCATAGTTACGTCGATCTTGGTGTGGGTCTCTGGGATGGTGGCGTGAGGTGGGAAGCGGCGTCCGTTGCAGTATGGGCCCGAAGGCGGCGGTTGCAGGCTCCCAGTTCCGGGCGAACGCCAGCAGCGTCTTGCCGTGCCCAGTAGCCTCGGGCCCATGACCGAAGAGACGATCATCGCGCTGAAGAACTACGACTGGCTCGTTCGGAACAAGGGCTTGGACGAGATTGAGTTGCACTGGGACAGCGACTCGCTCATCTCGGGCGAAGGCGGCTACGAGATCTCGCTGTTGACCGATCCTGGGTTCACGCCGGCGACGCGGCAGGGATCCTGAAAAGCGATTCCGTTCGGCGTGATCTTGCGATGAGCTGGCTTGATGGTCACGCTTGATTGCTTCTGGCCAGTACGTTCAACGGCTTGTCCACCAGGCTGCCCCGGCTCCCGTGGCTGTGGTGACAGTTGTGACGAGCCACGTGGGTATCCGTCGTATGACCAAGTGCATTCCGCCGCAGCGGAGTCCGAACTGCGGCGGCGTGCTGGTCGTACTGCTCACCGGCGTCATGCATTCAGTGGAGCGCGAAGGGACGGCGGACAGTGGATCGTTTTCTCGGAGGTGTTGCGAGCTTCCTGTCATGTGCGTAGCAAAACACCCTGCCGGCACGGCGCATTGATCTTGGTGGATAACTCGGGGGTTGTGGATACCTCAGAGGCTGTTCAGCGCTTCACGGAGGTCCTGCGTGAATGCCTGCCAGGACGCGAGCTGCTGGACCGGTCCTGCACGATCCAGCATCTGCAGCAGTCGCGCTCGATTCTCCGGGAAGCGCTTTTGGAGCTTCTCCAGGCGGCGCCCCCTGTCCTCGCTGGCCGTGGCGATCGCCTGCTTGAGGAGTGCCTTGGGGTCTGGCACCGACTCGGCCCGCGTTGCCTTGGGGAGGTCGAGTGCCACCTTGCCGTTGGGGTTTCCCGCTACTTCACGGATCGCCTGCTGGTTCAGAAGCAGCCACGCCTCCAGCATCCGTACCGGGATCACAGGCACGTGCACCAGGCCAGGGCACACCTCAGTGACTGCTTCCGCGATCTCAGTGCGCCGCCGCTCCGGCGGATTGCCGTCGGAGTCGCGGTGGATGATGACGAGGTCGTACACCTGCCACTCATCGCTGAGCCGCTGTGCGGCGCGCAGCTTGTCCCTGACCGAGTGGCCCGGCTTGTCCGGTAGCCGGTCCAGATCGGGAGGCGTCACAAGAATCTCGCGACCCATCTCCGCCCCGATCTCCTTGATGTGATCGCTCAGGCCAGTGTCGCTGGACCCCTCACAGAGGTACAGAGCTCGAACAGTCACGAGGCACTCTCCGCGAGGGTCAGCCGGGCCCCCGGAGGAGACGTGAGGTACGCGAGGATGTCGGCCTTGGTGCCGTAGCCCTTCTCTGCGCCGCTGGCCCGCCAAGTGCCGGCGAGCGGGCGCAACCGCAGGCCACGTGCCGCCTTGCCCGTGCCCTGGGGGATGCTCGCGGTGTCGGCGATCAGTAGATCGGTCGCGTCCACGAGCTGTACAACACCCGGGGAGTGAGTGTTGATCAGGACTTGCCGGAAGGGGTTGTCCTCGTCCACCGGTACGGAAGGATCCACTGCCAGATCGCGTACCAGCTCCACCATGGCGGAGAGGTTGGCCGGATGAATGCCGTTCTCCGGCTCCTCCATACACAGCAGACCGTGCGCCTGCGGATCCTCGAGGAGGACACACAGCGCCAGGAAGCGCAGGGTTCCCTCCGACAGGCTGCGCGCAGGGAGCACCATGCCGTCGATCTCGTGGAGCTTGATGGTCAGCAGCTCGCGCGTGTCGTCTGCTTCGACGTGCAGCGTCTTGACGTGCAGTCCGGACAGATCTGACAGGCGCCCCGCGACCCTGGAGTAGACGCGGGCCGGGTCGTCCGGAAACCTCTCCCGCGCGATCCGGTCCAGGCTGCGTGGCAGGTGCAGGCCGTCAGGCTGCATTTCGCTGGGGTCCCGGTAGTTGTCGGAGGTACGCAGGGCGGAGGGTTCGAGGGCAAGCCGTCGCCACGACTGCATTTCCCGCCGGGCCGCCAGGATGGTCGGATCGTCGTTCAGATTGATCGAGGAGAGCAGGGTCTTGGCTGCTCGTCTCCCGGGTGCCGGCCGCGGCTTCCCTTTTCGGCCGCCGTCGGCGTGAACGAGGATGACGGGGTCGCCCGTCTCAAGAGACGTGGAGATGTAGGGCGCGGACCTGCGACCGCGGACGACGCTGCTTCGGAAGGCTCTGGCGGGCGAGAACCGAAGATGCGAGGCAGCATCACTCGACCTGATCTGATTGAGGTCCTCGCGGAGCAGGGTCAGCCTGCCGCTTCGCTCCCCGCCCTGCGGCGGCTGGTACCCGAGGTGAAGGTCGTAGCGGAGGAAAGTGGCTGTCGGTTCGGCAAGGCGGCCGAAGTCGTCCTCGACCTCACTGGGGACGATCATCTCTGCGGCGAACTCCATGCGGTGTTCGCCGTCCGAGTAGCCGTTCCAGAACAGATCGCGCGCGTCGCCGTGCAGTGCGCCATGGGTCCCGCGGACGGCCTGGGCGGCCTCGATCATGGAATGGTCGGTGAGCAGGCTCAGGAACTGGATCGCGTCGAAGACGTTTGACTTTCCGGTGCCGTTCTCGCCTGCGATGCAGGTAAAGGGACCGAACTCGACGTTGAGGTCGAGCAGGTTCTTGAATCCACTGACTTCGAGTCGTGTCAGCATGTGTCCCCTCGGCGGTCCGGTGCGCACAGGAATGATAGAGCGCCAGGTGGTTGCGGACGGTCGCGTCGCGCCGCTGACAGGGCACGGAGCCGGGGTGTCAGCCCGAGAGCTGGCAGGATGTGTGCGACAGGACAGTGGATCGTGAAGTCGTCGATGTACGGAGGAGAGGTCGCCGCTGTGCCTCCGACTCGCGGAGCCGATACGGGGACGCCCTCGCTGGACAGAGAGGCGCTCCTTTCCGGTCTGCGCCGGCAACTACGGATCCTGGAGACGGATCTCCGCGAGCGCAGCGACAACGTCGATCAGTATCGTGACCGGCTGCGGGGCGCATACGAGCAAGAGAGAGCCGAAGGTCGTACGGCCGCTATGTATGGCGCCTGGCGCGACGAACGCATCATGCAGGTTGCGGTGGCCTGGGTACTGGGCACGGTCTTCGTACGCTACTGCGAGGACAACGACTTGATCGCCAGGCCGTTCATCGCAGGGCCGGGAGGTCGCCTGGCAGAGGCGGAGGAACGGCAGCGCACGTACCTGGCGCAGCACGAGGAGGCTCAGGACCGGGACTGGCTGGTCGAGGCCGTCACGCACCTGGCGTGGTCCCACCCTGTGATGGACCGCATTTTCGACCGCGAGCACAGTCCCCTCTGGCAGCTGCCACCTTCTCCGCGGGCGGCGACCGGCTTGGTCGTATTCTGGCGGCAGCGAGACGAAGACGGTTCTCTCCGATTTGACTTCACCGACCCGCAACTCGACACCCGCTTCCTCGGGGACCTGTACCAGGACATCAGCGAGGGGGCGCGGCAGGCCTACGCGCTCGTCCAGACTCCTGAATTCATCGAGGAATTCATTCTGGACCTCACCGCGGATCCGGCTATCGCGAGTTTCGGCCTCAAGGGCTTTCGATCCATCGACCCGGCTTGCGGCTCGGGAGTGTTCCTCCTCGGACTCTTCGGACGGCTGCTGAACGCCTGGCGGACGGTTGAGCCCGGTACCACGGACGATGAGCTGATCCGCCGTGCCCTGAATTCGGTCCATGGCTGCGATGTGAATCCGTTCGCCGTGAACATCACGAGGTTCAGGCTGCTGATGGCCGCTGTGCAGGCGAGTGGTCGACGACGACTGCTGAGGCAGGTGCCGGGGTGGGAGGTCAACGTCGCGGCGGGGGACGCTCTATTGGAAGGCCGTGGCGCGCCCCGCGAGCTGCTCCACACGACCGGAGATGTTGCTGAATTCTCGGCCTCCTGTAACCTTCTCGGAGTGAATTCCTACCATGTCGTGGTGGGGGAGCCTCCATATATTTTCGTGTATGACGAGATGAGAAGAGCCGCTTACAGGGGAGCCTATGATGTTGCCGTTGGAGTATTTCCGCTTTCTCTCCTATTCGTGGAGCGCATGTTCCGGCTGGCGGTGAGCAAAAACGAAGTGACGCCCGGCGGGTATGTCGGGCAGTACACGTCCAGTTCCTTCACGAAGCGGGGCTTCGGTGAAAAACTGATCGAAGATTTCCTGCCCCGCGTCGGACTGACGCATGTCATCGACACCTCGGGCGCTTATGTGCCGGGCCATGGGACACCGACCCTGATTCTTGTCGGTCGCAATGACTCGACCATGCGTGATGCTCCAGTGCGGGCGCTGTTCAGTGTGCACGGCGAGCCCACGGAGCCGGAGCAACCGGCTCAAGCGGACCAGGGGATCGTGTGGCAGTCGATCCTCGCCCAGATCGACCGGCCCGGCAGTAGCTCAGAATGGGTGAGCGTCGAGGATGAACCCCGCCACCGTTTCAGCCGCTTCCCGTGGCCTATGGTGGGCGGCGGAGCAGCGGCTCTCATGGACCGGCTCTCGAGATCGCCTCGGCGGTTGACCGACGTACTTTCCGGGCCGGTCGGAGCGGGCTCCGCCCCGGGGGAGCTAGACGTCTTCGAGCTCGGCCGCCCGTGGTTCGACCGACACGCCGACGCGTCCGGGCTGGGCCTCGGCCTTGTCACGGGGGAAGTCGTGCGGGACTGGCGTGCTGAAGCAGCAACGGAAGTCCTGGCACCCTACGACGGGAACGGTTCACCGCTTCCCCTGAACCTCAGCAGCTCGTGGGGGCGCCACCTCTGGACGATGCGACAGGTCCTCCGCACGGCCTCCGGGCGGCGGGAATCCTCGCAGACCCGGCCCTGGTGGACCTGGCGACGCCGGCTCCCCGAGCGCCATCAGGGCCCGGTGATCACGTTTGCCGCAGTGGCCTCGCACAATCACTTCGCGCAGGCAGACGACGCTGAGGCGTTCAGCAGGACGGCCCCCGTACTGCGACTGCCGGCCGACGCGAGCGAGGACACGTACGTCGGTCTGCTCGGAGTCCTCAACTCGTCCACGGCATGTTTCTGGCTCAAGCAGACCAGCCCCGACAAGGGGAACGCCGGGGTGACCCTCTCCTCGGCGGGCAAGGAATGGGCACGTACGTACAGCTTTACGGCGAAGTCTCTTCTCCAGCTTCCGCTTCCCTCCGACGCCCCCCGAGCTCGCTCACGGGAACTGACCAGACTGGCCAGGCTTCTTGACGCTCAGCAGCCCAGCACCGTCTTTACGGATCGGCGCCCGCCCAGCCGGAAGGCTCTGAATGCCGCAAGAGCCGCATACGCACGGACCCGCCATGAGATGGTCGCCCTTCAGGAGGAACTGGACTGGGACGTCTACGCCTCGTATGGACTGCTGTCGGCCGATGAGCGAGCTCGTCTGATTACTTCGCCGGATTGCGAACTCCCCACGCTGAGGCCAGGGGAGCGCGCATTCGAGATCGTGTGGGCACGCAAGGTCGCCGAAGGGACGGCCTCGCCGTCCTGGCTCGAAGGGCCGTCCTGGTTCGATAGACACGAAGTCACACTGGTCACCGACGTCCCGAACCATTGGCCGGCGGCCTACCAGGACGTCGTACGGGCCAGGATCGATGCCATTGAGTCCCGTCAGGCGATCGCCCTCGTCGAGCGCGCTGAGTACAAGCGGCGATGGGCGACGGAGCCCTGGGAGAAGAGCGAAGAGCGAGCGCTGCGCACGTGGCTGCTCGACCGTTGCGAGGACGAACGACTGTGGTTCGAGGAGAAGAACGGCGACAGGCGTCCACGTCCCCGGACGATCGGGCAACTGGCACGGGAACTCGGTGACGATGCCAGGGTCCGTTCCGCAGCCGCGCTCTACGCGGCCGACCACCTGGGGCGGCGGGAGGGCACGCTCGCAGATGTGCTGGCCGCGATTTTGGACGGTGAGCAGGTCCCGTATGCGGCAGCGTTGAGGTACAAGGAGTCGGGACTGCGTAAGCGCGCGCAGTGGGAGCGGGTGTGGGAGCTTCAGCGCCGCGAGGACGAGACGGGCGAGGCGTTGGGGATCCCTGCTCCGCCCAAGTACGTGAGCGCCGATTTCCAGCGCGCGTCCTACTGGTCGATCCGAGGCAGGCTGGACATTCCCCGGGAACGCTTCATCTCCTACGCTGACGTTGTTGACGAAGGGGGCTGCCTGCTGCTCGGTTGGTCCGGCTGGAACGAAACCGATCGTGTTCGCGTTCTGCTGGATCTGGTCGGTGCCGTTGGTCGGCAACCAAATCCGAGTGTGTACCGGATTACCTCTCTCCTGGCCGGAGTACAGGAACTGCTCCGTTCCATGCGCCGATGGGAGATTCAGGAGTATTCAATGGGCAGGCTCGGGCAATTTGAGGTGTTCCAGCGCCACTTCGAAGACCTGCTCAGTGTGTATGGACTAACCACACACGACTTGACTTCCTGGCGGCCGCGTCGCTCCGCGCCCAAGCACCCCTGATGCCCTGTGCGCGCCTGGCCGGATCAGCACCCTCACCTTCCGTGACGGCATAAGGTCGCGCCGGGTGGCCATGCCTTGTACTGGCCGACGGGAACGGGGGACCACGGGATGACGGGGGCCGAACGGCACCATCTGGTTGCCGAGTTGATGCGTGCGGCTCGGCTGGAAGTCGCGGCGGAGCTGCGCAGCGACGGTGGCAACGGCCCGAAGGCGTCCCTGCGCGAGGGGCGCAGGACATCTGGGGCGGGTGAGGGTTACGAATACGAATTCGAGTGCAAGCGCTGGCCCGACGCCTTGAACGGAAAGCCCCTGCTGATCCGTGCCTCTCGGTCGCGAGGCAGCTGGGCGCCGGCCGAAGCCGCACCGCTTTCGGAGCAGAAGATCCGAGTCGTCACTGAGGCAGATCTGGGTCCGAATCCGGCTCAGGTACAGCTCAGAGTCGATGACTCTGCTACGTGGCGGGTCCTGGCGGAACGGCTGGCCACGGTCGGCGAGGAGGACCACCCGGTGCGACTGGAGAGCGCCGGCTGGATGATCGGACTGGGCAGTCCGAAGGTCGCGCATGATGCCGATCCCGGTCGCTGGGTGGCCAACTGGCCTTCGCTCAAGCTCAATTCGCGTCAACGTCAGGCCGTGGAGCAGGCCCTCGCCAGCGAGATCACCTTTCTGTGGGGGCCGCCTGGAACCGGCAAGACGGATGTGATCGCCCACATTGTCGAAGGCAGCTGCAGGCAGGGACTCAACGTCCTCTTCCTCGCCCCGACGAAGGTCGCGGTCGACCAGGCGCTTGAGCGGATCTGTGACCTGTTGGCCGGGGAGAACGGTTTTGGCGCCGGTCTGGTGCAGCGAGCCGGAGATGTCGACGTCGAGTCGCTGCGGGACCGATACGGCGAGTACGTAGAACCGGAGCGCATAGCCGCCCGCCTTTCCGAGCAGTTGCAGAGCCAGCTGACGGAATGGAACGCCACGCTGACTGCCGTCCGTGCAGGTATCGCGCTCTACGACCGGATACGGGGTCTGGAGGAGGGTCTCGCCACCGCCCGTACGGCTTATGAGAGGGCAGGCAAAGCTGCCCATAGCGCTCGTCAGGCATTCGATCAAGCGCAGATCGCGGCTGGGCAACTCGCACTTCGCATCAAGGACATGGGTCAACCGACAGGCTGGCGTGCCGAGCGGAAGCAGGCCAAGCTCGATGCCGCCCTCTCGGACTTCCAGGCGGCCGGACAGCAGGTTTCCGAGGCGAAGCGCGCTGAGAACGCGGCAGAGGCCGCACAGCGCAAGGCTCTCGCCGACATCACCCGCATCAGGGCGGACATCACACAGCTCACCCCTGGACTCACCGGATTGCCACCCCGCCCGGACCTGGTGAAGCAGGCCGACGCCGTGCAGCAGAGCATCGACGCGGCCGAGGCGGAGCTGCGCCGCATCACGGACGCCGTTCGCAGGAACTGCCGGGTTCTGGGAACCACCGTGGCCAAGGCAGTCCAGTCCCGTCCCCTACTTCAGCGCACTGATGTCGTAGTGATCGACGAAGCGGGCATGGTCGATCTGCCGTCCGCCTGGTACGTGGGCGGGCTGGCCGGCAAACGTGTCGTCGTTGCCGGGGACTTCCGGCAACTGCCAGCAATCACCAAGGCGGTCGAGGACCGAGCCGCGACTCCGGACGACAGGGCCCACGCCCGCCGCTGGTCGGCCACGGACGCCTTCCGCGCCGCCGGGTTGGTCAGCCCCGCGGGGACCGTCCTCCAGCAGCCTCGGCTCGTCGCACTCAACACCCAGTACCGCATGAGGCCGTCGATCTGTGCCCTCGTGAACGCGGTGGCCTATCCCGACGCCCCGCTGACCACCGGCCGGGACGACACCAGCCGCATCCCGTTCAACACCCTCGTCGATGCGCCGATCATGATGATCGATACCTCACGACACCGAGTTCCCGGCCCCAGCCACCTCAGCAATCCCGTGCACACCGCAGTCGTGCACGAACTCGTACGAGGACTCCAGTACGACGGCGTGCTGCCCGGCAGGAAATGGCAGAACGTCCCACCGGGTGAACGGGCGGCGGACCGTCTCGCGGTGATCACCCCCTACAAAGACCAGGTCAAGGCCCTCGGGCAGACCCTCACCGAACGCTTCGGAGCCGAGCACGAGGGCCTGGTCGCTACTGTGCACCGCTTCCAAGGCAGCCAGCGACCAGTGGTGGTGCTGGACACCGCGGCCGGTTCCGGGGACCGCCTCGGACGGTTCTACGAGGAGACGGGACTCGACTCGCAGACGTGCCGACTCCTGAACGTTGCTCTGAGCCGCGCGCAAGACCACCTGGTCGTGATTGCCGACGTGGAGTTTCTGCGCTTGAAGCTACCTGCGCGCAGCGAGGCGCGGGTGATGCTCGACCACTTGGAGGCGCACGCCCAGACCCTCTCCGTGGATCAGTTGATCCCGATCAGAAGCGCGGCAGACCTCGCCAAACTGCCCCAGGAAGAGCTGACTCGTCCGGCCTTCTTCCCCGCCGACCAGGTGGACCGCGCCGTGCGCTGGGACATCGAGCGAGCCGCAACCCGCATCGACATATACACCTTTCTGCTGTCGCCTACTCGGGTACGCCAGTGGGCGAAGCCCTTCGCTGAGCGAGCCGCAGCGGGCGTCGAGATCGTGATCCACACCCGCTCCCCACAGGAGCAGCGAGACCCGTCGAGGGCAGAACGGCACCAGAGCCTTATCGACCAGCTTAAGTCCTATGGATGCACGGTCACTTATCGTGAGCGCATGCACGAGAAGGTCTTCATGGTGGACGACACCGTGCTCTGGCACGGCTCTCTCAACTTGCTGGCGGCTATGGGTCCGACCGACCTGATGATGAGACTTGAAGATCCTGAGTCGTGCGCTCAGGCGCGGAAGGTGATGGAACAGGCGCGTATGGAGAGGTCGGTCTACCAGCCACGGAACGAATCACGGCGCACGAGGAAAGAGGGCCCCGGCGGCGGCAAGAATCCTGGCAAGGAAGAGGGAGTGGAGGTTGGAGCTGTGGTCTGGGGCCGTCTGTATCTGAACGTCCCCTACCGGTACAAGGACGAGGCCAAGTCGCAGCTCAATGCCAGTTGGGATGAAGACAACAAGCTCTGGTACGTAGACGCGGGCAGAACCTCCCGGGACAAGCTTCAGCGATGGCTGCGTCCCAAGCATTGATTGTTACGACAAGGGGGACTGCAGTCGACAGCTTCTGGCTCGGTCCAGTTACTGGTGCGTGTCGCAGGCAACGTTGCAGCAGCGGCTGCCGCCGAGCGTGTTCCCGTCGTCAATCAGCGGGTCACCTTTGGCTCGGGTGAACCCTACGCATCGACCCAGTGGTTCAGCGTTGTGTACGGGTCTGGAGCGCGCAATGAGTCTGCGCAGGCCAGGGCGCGTATTGACGGATCGTGCACTGTACTGCGCGTACAGCCCGACTCGTCTGCCGCTGCTCGCCGGTCGGTGGGTGGAGGTCCCGGAGGCGGTTGAGTCCTCGCCTCACCAGGATGCGGTGAACGGTCGCGGGCGTAGGTCGTCAGCGTGCCGCCGCAGCGCCTGCGAACCTTTCGATGGCCGCGGGGGTGACGGGGGTGAAGAAGTTGACCAGGTTGCCGTCGGGGTCACGGAACAGCAGCGAACGGTTGCCCCAGGGCATCGTGGTGGGCTTGGTGACGAAGTCGGTGACGAAGCCGGTCAGGTTGTCGTAAACGCTGTCCACGTCGTCGACGAGGAACTCGGTGATCACGCTGTGGTTGTCCGCCGGGCGGGCAGAGCCCGGGGCGAACAGCGGGACGGTGCGGGTGCTGCCGATCGCGAGGGTGGCGCCCGCGGTCCTGAGTTCGGCGAAGTCTTCGTTGGCCCACGTCGCCCGCGCCCCTGTGGCGCGCTCGTAGAACTCGACGAGGCGCGCTACGTCGCCGGTGATGATGCGGATCGAGACGAAGTCCATGGGAATCTCCTTGGCTGTGCTGGAGGCGTACGCGTCGCAGGCTAGGAGAAATAGCGGACAGAATCGGTCCTGTATTGGCGTTAGGCTGCGAACATGCCTCGACCCACCGGCCGCGTGCTGACCCTCCTGGAGCTGCTGCAATCGGGCGGCACCCGGACTGTGGCCGAGCTCGCCGACCGTCTCGGCGTCGAAGGACGCACTGTGCGGCGGTATGTGGACCAGCTGATCGACCTGGACGTGCCCGTGGAGTCGGTGCGCGGGCGCTACGGCGGGTACCGGCTGGCTCCCGGGTACCGCTTGCCTCCGCTCATGCTCAGCGACGACGAGGCGCTGGCCGTGCTGCTCGGCCTGGTCGCCGGTCGCCGGGCAGGGCTGACGACGACGGAGCGCACGGCGAACGAGACGGCGTCGGCGAAGATCCGGCGGGTGCTGCCCAAGCACATCGCCCGCCGGCTCGACACACTCCTGGAAGCTCTCGCCTTCACGGATCAGCCCGGCGAGTTCGACACCCCGGACGCCGGGGTCCTGCTCACCGTCGCCGATGCGGTGCGCCACCGCCGACCGGTCTCGATCCGCTACACCGACCGCGACGGACGGCCCAGCGAGCGCACGCTGCACGCGTACGGGATCGTCGCCCATGCGGGCCGGTGGTACGTCACGGGGAAGGACGCCCGGATCGGCGAGGACCGGACCTTCCGGCTCGATCACATCGCGGACGCGCGGACCCTGCCCGGCTCGTTCGAAGCGCCCGCGGGTCCCGCTCCCGCACAGCGCGTGTTGTCAGGATTCGCCACGGCCGGGTACCGGCATGAGGTGACCTTGCGGATCCACGGGACAGTCGAGCAGATCCGCGCCCACCTTCCCGCCAGCGTCGCCAGCCTGGAGGAGCACGAGCCCGCGGCCGGCGAGGACCGGGCGACCGAGCGCTGGCTGCGCGTCGAGCTGCGGGTGGAGCGGCTCGACTGGTTGCCTCCGGTACTCGCCTCACTCGGCCGGCCGTTCGTCATCGAGCGCCCCGACGAACTCCGCGACCTCGTCATCGGGCTCGCCGATCGCCTCACGTCCTGTGCCCGCCGAGCCTGACAGCGAGGAACCCATGCCATGAGATGGCCCGGCTAGAAGTCCTCGTCGAGGTCGACGGTGCCTTCG
>NZ_KQ948351.1:900078-900747 GCF_001514055.1 Streptomyces corchorusii
TTGTAGAGGGTGAGGACGAGGTTGTTGGCGACGATCGAGTCGCCGGTGGCGAAGAAGGCGACGAGCCGGCCGATGAGGTGTTGTTCTTCGGGGGTGAGTTTGGCGAGGTCGGCGACGTCGGAGTGGAGGTCGACCTCTTCGACGGTCCAGGTGTTCTTGATGGCGTCCCGGTAGCGTTCGTAGAAGTCGGGGTAGCGCATCGGGCGGAGAGTCAACTCGAAGCCGGGGTCGAGCAGGTTCTGGGGTCGGGTGGTCATTACTGGCAGGCCTCGCAGGACTCGGGGTTTTCCAGGGAGCAGGCGATCGCGTCGGGGTCGGGTGCCGGCTGTTGGGCGGGGACGGTGGCCTGGGCGGCGCGGGCGATGCGGGTCGCGGGGCGGGAGCGCAGGTAGTAGGTGGTTTTGAGGCCGGACTTCCAGGCGTAGGCGTACATGGAGGAGAGCTTGCCGATGGTGGGGGTTTCCATGAAGAGGTTCAGGGACTGGCCCTGGTCGAGGTAGGGGGTGCGGGCGGCGGCCATGTCGATCAGGCCGCGCTGGGGGATCTCCCAGGCGGTGCGGTACAGGGCGCGGGTCTCTTCGGGGATCCAGGGGAAGTCCTGGATGGAGCCGTTGGAGTCGCGCAGGGCTTCGCGGGTGCGGGCGTCCCAGACGCCGAGGTTCTTCAGGT